>JAPZAV010000095.1 GCA_027460465.1 Candidatus Methanoperedens sp.
TCGTTCTCAGGGATCACTGTCTCTACTGTTGGTTTTTCATGGATTTCCTGTTTTATTTCAGGAGCAGGAGGTTCGATTTCAGTGATCACTTGATCTTCTGCTGGCTTTTCAGCAACTTCAGGTTCAGCTTCAGCAGGTTCGTTCTCAGGGATCACTGTCTCTACTGTTGGTTTTTCAGGGATTTCCTGTTTTATTTCAGGAGCATGAGGTTCGCTTTCAGTGATCACTTGATTTTCTGCTGGCTTTTCAACCTCAGGTTCAGCTTCAGCAGGTTCGTTCTCAGGGATCACTGTCTCTACTGTTGGTTTTTCATGGATTTCCTGTTTTATTTCAGGAGCAGGAGGTTCGATTTCAGTGATCACTTGATCTTCTGCTGGCTTTTCAGCAACTTCAGGTTCAGCTTCAGCAGGTTGCAAGAGGTTCGCTTTCAGGGATCACTTTCTCTTCTTTTGGCTTTCCAGGAACCTCTGGTTTTATTTCAGGGACAGAGTGGGCTGTGTATGATATATTTTCTTTTGAAGATCTTTCAGTTGCCGGAATGCTCTTTATCGCTTCATGATCCTGGTGCGATTTATCAACAGAAACCTGTCCCTCCTTATTTTTCCCAATCAAAGATCCCAGAAGTTCTCTTGCAGTTTTTAGATCACTGGAGATATCTTCAAGATTTTCATGCGCCATCCTGGCTTCTTTCAGAACCTTTTCAAATTCCTTAAAAACAGGAGAATCCCTGCTTATATAAGAAAGCTGATTTTCATACTGGCGTATTATCGCTCTCTGCAGGATGACTTTGAGCAATTTAGCTTTAAAACTCTCTTTATCAAGTGAAGAATCTTTTGACGCTATTTCCTCAGCAAATTTCTGAATATCTGTTTCTTTTGGAGATGGAAATTCAGCAAGGAATCCACGCACATGATCGCGTATGCTTGCCATAGTACCATATTTATATCTTTATTTTTTTGAAATCTTCAATGTCCTGTGACAGACGGTATAGTTCTTCACCTGTGATGGTGACTCTATCCCTTAGATCGTTGAGTTCTCGCCTCAATTGCCTTATCCTTACATTCATCAAATACATTATAAAGAAGGAAATAAGCAATAGTGTTACTAAAATTATGTTTATTGTCTGCGGATCTACCATTCTATTTCCCTCCGAAAAGTGATCTGGCAAGGCGGTCAACAAAACCTTCCCTGTCTTCCTTTAAACCGTTATCCTGGAACTTCTCTCCTGCGATCAATGCCGCAAGTCTGAAATATGCAATCGCTGCAGGAGATTTCGGAGCCCTTATGACTATAGGTACCTTAAATGCTGCAGAACGCCTGACATTCGCATCTTCGGGTATCATCTCAAGAACTTTCGAACCCAGGAGTTCCGAGACCTTATTGCGGCTGATTTCAGTTTTTTCAAGCTCAGCACGGTTCAGAATCACACCTTCGACAGACCTCCCGAGCATTTCGGTAAGTGCTTTTGTCTTCAGGGCATCTGCCATAGAAGCAAGTTCAGGATTGACAACGAGTATAACCTTATCAGCCACAGCAAGCGGGATGACGCCATCTTTGCTTATTCCTGCAGGGGCATCGATAAGAACAAAATCCATACCCTCTATGAGGGATGACATGACCTCCCTCAATTTTTCCGGGTTGGCGTTCTGGAATCCCTTCAATGATAGACCGCTGGGCACCACTTTCAATCCAGCAGGTCCATCGTATATTGCTTCGTTTATTTTTGCACTGCCGCTAAGTACTTCATGCAGTGTTATCTTGCATTTCTCAAGACCCAGCAGAAGTCCAAGGTTTGCCATTCCTATATCCGCATCAAGTATCAGCGTTTTTTTCCCCAGTTGTGCAAGCGCTGTGCCCAGGTTAAGCGTTGCCGTTGTCTTACCTGTTCCGCCTTTTCCTGAAGCTATGGTATACACACGTGCAGTCATGTTTGCTCCTTCTGATTAAATAGCAATATAAGTCTAATAATTATGCTTATGATCATAATGGTTTATAACTTTAATTGATAATTATTATTAATGATAAATATCGTGAATGACATTGAAAAGCTGTTTTTCTGTAACATTCAATGACCACTACCCGGTACCTGAACGATACATTTATCTGAATCCATGCACTATGCGACACTCAATAGGGCCGGTAGCTCAGGGGTAGATCGCTCCCTTGGCATGGGAGAGGCCTCGGGTTCAAATCCCGACCGGTCCATAATTTTTCAGGATATTTATGGTTTCGCATCACCTGGATCAAACCTCGGGCACCTCGCCCGCGCAAGGATCACAGATAAACCCTTTTTTTCAAGCTTTTTCTCAAGCATGCTTTTTAAATCCATATCAGCCTGTGGATGGATGATTTCTGTATCTCTGACATACGATTCAACAATCCCTGTAAGGTCAGGAACATCCTGCCCTCCTGTCATTGCAGAGACTTCGTTCTGCAGCACGATCACCACAAGCTCATGTTTATTGTGAACAGCGTTTATGAGTCCGCAGATTCCTGAATGTGCAAACCCGAAATCCCCGATGATCGCGATCCCCTTCCTGCTGAAACCTGATGCAGTGCCGATCGAGGAACCCAGAGAGAACGCTGCATCAAGAAGCGACATCGGAGGCGAGGATGTCAATATGGAACAGCCCAGGTCCCCTGCCACAGGCACATCCAGTTCTTTTACCGCCTCATACAGAGGCAGGTAAGGGCAGTCATCGCACAGAGGACGAGCCCCCCTCTGAGCGATGGTCTGAGGTTCGATATCGAGCTCAACAGCATCCTTATCAATGTCCCTGATCGCCTTCTGTATATCACCGATCTCAGCAATACCGTAAGGCATGTGTCCTGTAAGCTTACCGAGCACTCTTTTCCCGAGCTGGTTTTCGATAAATGGTTCGGTCTCTTCCACGATCAGAACCCTGGTATGTGCATCCATGAACCTGTTGATCACATCCAGAGGCATGGGATTTACAATTCCCAGGGAAAGATGTGAGATATTTTCAGGAACAAGTGATGAAGGAAAACCCGATGATATGATCCCGATGCCTCCCCGTTTTTCATACGTGTTCAATTCAGATCCCTCTGAATATTCTCGCATCCCTGGAAAGGATTCACTGTGAAAACGCTGATGCTTGCCAAGCATCGTTAGATGCCATATCTTCTTATCAAAGGAGGCAGAAGGTTTGGATATTCTGCTTCTGATTATATTGCCCTCGCTTTTCAGCAGCCTGTCTGTAATCCTGATTATCACAGGCGTTCTGACACTCTCTGACAGTTCAAACCCTTCCCTGATACTTTTGTAAAGTGCCTGCGGTGTCGAAGGGTCAAGAACAGGAACCTCTGCAATAAGCCCGTAGAACCTGGAATCCTGCTCGTTCTGGGACTTTTCCACACCTGCATCATCACCTGCAATAATCACCACGCCTGCGCCTATGGTATGCGTCGTCGAAGTGATGAGAGGGTCTGCAAGCACGTTCATCCCGACATGTTTTGTTATGACTGCGCTTCGTTCTCCTGTTACTGAAGAGCCAAGCGCTATTTCAAGCGCCACCTTTTCATTGACGCACCATTCATGTCTGATCTCATCGCCAAGCGCCTCCATCAGATCGGTTATCGGGAATCCAGGGACGCCTGTTACCCTTCTTACATCGCTGTCCACAAAAGCGCTGACAGCCGCATCCATCCCTTTCATAGCATCACCGATTCAGAGCTGCGCGAGAACCAGGGAAGAGCGGCAAGAGCACCTATGATCCCCTTACCATCAATGCAGATCTCCACGCCATTCTCCTCTGCGGTACTCAATGTGAGCTCCTTTGTTATCATCCCGCTCCTGCAGAGCCTGCTGTATTCCACCAGAGAAGAGGCATCGAAATCAGATAATGCCACCATACCGGTTTCATCTGAAACGCTGTATTTCTCAAGGCCGGTTTTGATATCCTCGATCAGCTCCTTCATTGCACCATCAACGCATGCAAATTCAAGAACCGTCGCCACGCAGTTCTGAGTCTTATCTGGTACAGGATATAGCTGCACAAGCGTATGGGATATGTACTTGTGTTCAGAGGAATCAACAGCATCAGCGATGTTATGCGCCAGCGTCCACGTTGCACCCACCTCTTTTGAATCCGTATTATCAATGCCCACAAGTATCCTTTCCCTTCTGGGTAATACTATCGTCCCTGTAGCGCGCTTTCCTCCTCCTGACTCAGAGATCCTGCAGCGAAGCACGCCGCTGGCATATGCCCTGCATGTCGTGGCACCCACCCCTCCTCCGCCAAGCCCGCTGTATGTGATCTCGATCTCGTCATCATTGATGATCACGGATTCAATGCCTGCTGCAGCTATTGAGGATCGAAGGTCAAGGGGCGAATGTCCTGTCCTGACAAGATAGCGCATCATATCGCCCAGGGCTCTGCCCTTAATAACGATCGGACTTTTAGAATAGTGGTACAGCGCCCATGCAGAGCCTCCGTAGCAGTTTGAATGCTCCATGATCTCCACAAGCTCATTTTTCCTGTCCGCCACTGCATAGATGCCTTTGTAGGCGACATTATATGGATCTGATAAATTCATATTTTTCCATTGGTTTTAAGTATTTTATCCAATATATGAGTATTTGTGAAGATCTACAGACTCATCTGGTTAACAGTCATACTTGCGTTAGTTCTGGTCAACGTTCATGCCCTGGAGGATGGGGTTATGGTCCCGCTTGTGGCAGATAGGAACACCGATGGAGGGGATGAAGGGATCCTCCTGAGCGCACAGGTGATAGTAATGAACGGTACGGGACACGTGTTTGTGGATACAAACCCCTATACACAGGTTGATCTTCAGGGATCTGCAAGGCTTGCTGCAATGGTGGCTTCCGAAGTGCTCAGGATAGATCAAAGGAAGTATGATTTTTATTATATCATTGATATAAGTAACCCGATCATAGGCGGCCCATCAGCAGGCGGAGCACTGACGGTCGCGACCATCGCAGCAATAAACAACTGGACCCTGAAGCCGGGAGTTGTCATGACAGGTATGATAAACCCTGATGAATCGATCGGGCCTGTTGGAGGTATCCCTTACAAGTTAGAGGCTGCCGCAGCCAAGAATGCAACTTTATTTCTTATACCTGAGGGACAGAGCACGGTCACAATTAAAAAAGATGTCACCAGAACAAGAGGGGCTTTTATAATCACTGAGACAAAAGAAGAAACTGTTAATGTGGTTGACCTCGGGAAGAAGCTCAACGTCAGTGTCATGGAAGTGGGGACGATCCAGGATGCCGTTCTTGCTTTCACAGGTCATGAGATCAATAAGACAGCGTACAAAGGTACTGTTATCACATCCAGTTATCTGGATCTGCTTGAACCTCTTGCGACAAGATTGAAAAAAGAATCAAGCGAGATGTATGAAACCCTCTCACCCATCGGTCAGAATAATCAATTCCTTGTGCAGGCAAGGGAGATCACGAAACGGGCAGATGGCATGTACGATGAAAAGAAGTACTATGCTGCAACCTCACTATATTTCCAGTCCATGATCAATATGCGCACAGCGCAGTGGAGCAGTGGATACAGCTCGGCTGCAGATAAAGATCAATACTTAAGCGAGCTTGCGGATAAAGTTGAAAACCAGATCCGAGAGTCTGAGAAGGACCTTGATAACTTCAAAATGTATGGTGTGACGGATGTGGGGGCAGTGGGGGCTGCAGAATCCAGGATAACAGCAGCGAGAGCCAGACTGGATGATGCGAAAAAGACCAATGATACCGGTGAAATGATTTCATCGTTCGCATTTGCTAATGAGAGGTCACGTACAGCGCAGTGGTGGCTCACTCTTGCCTCATATGAGGGGAAGCTAATACCTGAAAATATCCTGAAAGACAGGGCAGGATGGTACCTGAGCCAGGCACAGTCCATCAATACATACACAATGGCCTTGCTCGTTGAAAGCGGGGGACATCCAGGTATAATCGGAAGTGCGAGCGAGGACATTGAGCATGCGCAGAAAGAGATGATGCGGGGATATTATGCAGGGGCGATCTTTGACTCACTTCAGGCCACAGTAAAATCAAGCACTACCATTGGATTGTTCGGTCAGGTCGATACTGCGAAGAAGATAGAACAGAGCGCAAATGCAGCAAAAGCAGCAATAAACGAGGCGAGGACGGGAGGAATCGAACCCACCCTTGCTGTGAGCGCCTATGAATATGCAGAGACCATGACCACTCCGTATGACCAGATCTACCAGTACTCCTATGCCAAAATGGTGGCAAAGATCTCGCTGTCTCTGGATTCTCATGCCGTGCCTTCCAGCGCGGTCCCTATCAAGCCAGGGCTCACCCCGGTTATTCAGGAAACCCCTGCACCGGCAGAAACAAATCAGAAAGAAAAGGTTCAGACCCCGGGTTTTGAGATCGCTGCAGCGCTTATGCTGCTGCTGCTCGTTAGGAGAATTATTAAATAAGTCAAAGGGTTAAGACCACCTGTGTCCGGTGGAGAAACCCCATTATTCAGCCAGCCTCCAAATAGTGTGAGATGCTTATCAAAACCATTTCATCAATTATGACGATAGACTCAGGCGGAAGCGCAGGAAGGGAAGGACTGGTCATTTGCGGTACAGCGGCAGGGAGCACATGCCAGGTTGAGCTCTGACAGATAGGTGTTTCTAACCGAAGGCTGTGTAACTGTGATACTATGTGATTCCTTTCTGATTTCTGGTGCTGATCGCTATTTTTCTTTCAATAGCGAAAACACCGATCGTGGTTGCCAGATTGGTTAAAATTATTATGCTGAACACGATCTCTATGAAATATGGTATTTCTATGCCTGCAGCAAGAGGCATTGAAGCAAGCACAGCAGCGGCAAGTCCGCGCGGCATCATGGATATCATCGATCTTTCAGATTGCGACATATTCTTATCATTCATTATCAGCACCTTAACACCCACTGTACGTGTCAACAGTATGATCATAAAGACCACAGAGGCCATGATCAATGCTGTGTTATTCAGGGCTTCCAGGTTGAACATGAGTCCCGTAAAAATAAAAAAGAAAGTGCGCACAAAAAAAGAGACTTCCACCTGAAAAGCTCTCAGCGTGGTATCAAGCTTAAATTCCCCTTTTATTTTCAATCTCTGTGTGATGTCCCCAAAATTGCTGAGAAGCAACGCAAAGACCAGCACTGCTATTGCGCCGTTGCTTCTTACCAGTTCCACGATCGAATATAGTATGAAAACTACAGCGAGTGTGAGAGAGTATCCAACCTGCTTTATATAAAGTTTATTTAATATCCCGATCCAGAACACTGCAAAAACCACAGCAATGACCGCTGCTGTTGAAAATGCGCTCGCAATCGACCCTGCCGTATCTCTGATGTTCACTGTTCCCAGGCTTATGATTTCGATCAGGGCGATGGTAACTACCACACAGAGCGCATCAGTCAATGCAGATTCAAGGCTTAGCAAGACCTTGGAATCTTCTTTCATCGTAAGCTTGGAGATAATTGGAATAACGATCGCTGAGCTTGTCCCTCCCACTACAGCTCCCAGTAAAAGTCCATCAATATACTTCCAGCCAAAGATGAGGTTCATGACAATCCCCAGGAATACGACCGTCAGGCTGAAAACCAGTACAGTAAAACCTGAAGCCTTTGCCAGGGAGGTAAGGACTTTAATCAGGTTGAGATTCAGTCCTCCGTCAAAAAGGATGATAATAAGTGCCAGAGTCCCGATGTAGGGCGCCAGAGTTGAAATTGGTCCTTCTATGCTCACGATCTTCAAAATCGGACCCAGAAGCATTCCTGTAAACATCAGGAGTATTATATCAGGTATTTTTGTCCGCTCAAATAACATAGATGTAATAAACCCAAGAATTAGTACAGCTCCGATCAGAAAGAACACATCGTACATATTCTGATGATCATTACCATTATATCTTATATAACTTTTCATCGAAGTTATGAAACGTCTGGAACAGGGAATGAAGTTAATAAATTATGTTAGAAGGGTTTCATCTTTTACGGAGGGAACGTGATTGGCTTTTCTATATTGAAGGTGAGCCACCTGACAGAAAAGGTGCCGCTTTCTGTAAGCCTTAAAAGTCGTGCGGCTGCCTGATGGCGCAGGGTTATTTTTATGCTCTTCGGCTTTGTTCGCCCCGGCGCACGGGCGCGCCGCCTGCGCATCGTTTGCGCAGTGCGGGGGGATGAGCCTGGAAAGAAGCAGGATGAAGGGTGAAGGTTGAATAACTTTATATTCCTATTTATCCAATAGGATTATTGGTGATGAGAACGAAAACAAAAGTCGCACGAAGGCATCAAATTACAATCCCGGAAGAAATCCGCAAAAGGGCCAAGATTGCAGTGGGTGATGTCCTGGATATCTCGTATGAGCGGGGAAAAATCCAGATAGAAAAAGTAGATGAGAACTGGGATAAAGTCATGAAAGAAACAAAAGGAGCATGGCGCAAACATCCTGTGTTTAAAGAAATGGACGATGCGGTTGAGATAGTTAACTGGATGCGTGGAAAGAAATGAAATATTCACTGGATACAAATGTGATCATAAGCCATTTTAAAGGGGATAAATTTTCAGATGACACATACAGATTCTTTACACAGGTAAAACATGTTGGACATGAGATGTATATTGCAGATATAGTATATGCTGAACTTTATACAGGCATTTACTTATCACAGGACTCAGCAACTGAAGAGAAGCGATTGCAGCGATTCCTGGCTGTAAACAATATAGAGGTGAAATATACTTCTTCAAAGACCGCAAAAAGAGCAGGAGAGCTTTATGCACAGAATCTGATGAAGAATAATTGGTCATTAAAGCGCATATTACCTGATTTCATCATTGGAGCGCACGCAGAACAATACAGCGACGCCCTTATTACCTGGAATCCATCTGACTATGACATCAACAAAGAAGTGATGACACCAGTTGAAGCAATGGGAGAACATGGAAGGTAAGTTCCCATGTTCCAAAAAGCGCAGCATTGCCAAAATCCTGAGCGCTGCCGACATGAAGCTTGAGCGCAGGAGGAAGGAGAAGCTGGAGAGGGTGAAGAAAGAGCTGATGAATGAGCTGCTGACAATGAGGAAAAGGGTGAAAATATAAATATGGGTGTGGAATTTCTTGATATTTCTTTGGTACGACAAGATTCTTGAAAAAACAGATTCCTTTAATGGGAATTTGTCTTTTGTATTGGAAACCATTTGATAATTTAAGAAATCTAGATCCTGACTTTCCAGAAGCTAATTGGGAATATGATCTAATAGATCATTTTTTCCATTAAAGGTAATCCTATAGGACCTTCTATATTTTTAAAAACTTTTTTACCTTCAAATAGAAATCTTTTGTATTCAATCATATTTTTTTGTTCAAATCCCAATTTATTAAACATATGTTGGCTCGTAAAACCAGTAGGTTCAACCATAACAGATGTAAAATTTTTGATTTTTGCCAATTTTATGCTTTCTTCTGCTAAAGTAGTATTTATATGTCTACCTTCGTATTGCTTATCAGTTCCGCCCAAAAACAAATGAAATCTTCTCTCTTCTTCTTTCTTGCTAGATTTTGCATCTTTCTCTACCTCATCTATCAATGCCATCCAAGGAACGATTTTAGCATCGATTTTTTCAATTCCCTCTGGTTGGGCAGAATCGAAATCTTCCGATATTACAAAACCAACAACCTTGCCTTTATCTTTAGCTATTATTGATGATCCATCTCTTACAGCTTTCTTGCAATATATTTCTGCAAAGTAATGAAATTCTTTTGCAGTTATCCCTAGAGATTTTGTCATAGGTTCCCCTTTTGAAAAAACCTCAGAAATTAATGCAGCCGTTTTCTCCAAATCTTTTTCTTGAAGTATCTCGTAAACAATCCCTTTATCCTCTTTCAATATTATGTCTGACATTTTACCTCCTAACATCTTTCCTTTTACTCCGTAAATCCTGTTTTGCCAATTGCAAAGGTGTTCACCCCAACAGATGTTCGCACATTTACTATATAGCCACCCGCTTTGATTCCCTCACTCGCCTTGAGATTCCCATAATCTTCTGTTATGTAGTCATTGGTGTCAATCACTGAAAACCTGCTATTGTAATTGTTACAATAGTTTATCGACATAAGATTTCAATCATAGACTTACACGACCCTGAGCTGAAACCACCTCATGTACATGATGGTATTTAATAAGCTTATAACTTACGCATTTTTATTGTAGTATCCAGAAATTATTTCGCATAAATTTTTCACCGAATGACCATTCTTCTGGATCCATGGTGAAAATGACGGTTCATTGAAGCTTGAATGGGGGGAAACTCCCAGTGAAGCTTTCGTTAGAAGAATGCGACCAGAATCGGTTTTGAGATTGATTTTCAAGACTCCTGGATGGTGAAACTTAATATGAGAATTTGTAATGAAGATAAATTTGAAAAAAAGCGAAAAAATATTCGGATACTACAATTTTATCATTACTGCTCAAAGGATTTTATAAGTCAACCCGTGCTATCCCTGATTCTTGAAAACCGGAACCCTTTTCTGGATATTATTCCAGATCATCTTGATCCATGGTTCAGCGCGCTGTTCCGGTTGTTTCAGAATAAGGACACTGCAGCCTGATTCCTTGATGATCTTATCAGGCAGAGATCCAAAAAGCACATCGCGCAGTATCCACTCTGTTGATGGACCTATTATGATCAGGTCATAACCTCTCGACTTCTTCAAAATGGCATCTTCAATCGAACCTGCAATTTCTATATCGCAATCGACCTCCCTGTTCAACAGTGCCACAGCCTCTTCCTGTTTCTTTCTGGCAGGTAAAACTGCCTCCTGATCGCTCACTGCAGTAAAGATGGTCATCTGTGCATTAAAAAACGCTGCCAGATTCTCTGCGATCCTTATTTTCAAAGATATATAAAGGCTTTTAATTGAGGAAAATCAATTTCCTGATATTATTTCTTTTTGCACGTATGGTAACCATTTATATCATGTTAATGGCTTATAGAAGTAAAATATGAGGTTATGTATAGTTTCAAACAGGCTGCCATTCACGGTGGCAGAAAAGGAAGGTGAACTGAAATTCAAAGCGAGCGTGGGCGGTCTTGTGTCTGGTTTGAACGCATATCTGGGTTCATTGAACAGCACTATGTCTTACATATGGGTGGGATGGCCAGGTATTGCTGCAAAGGATGATATCAAAGAAAAGCTGAAATCAAAGGCGCTTTCTGATTTTCATGCCTGTCCCGTTTTTCTCCCTGAAACGATAATGGAAAAGTTTTACAATGGATTCTGTAATAAAACAATCTGGCCTCTTTTTCACTATTTACCTTCCTATGCAGTGTACGATGAAGACTACTGGGACTGTTATAAAGAAGTTAATGAGACCTTCTGCAATGCCATCATCGAAATCATTCAACCTGACGATGTATTATGGATACATGACTACCATCTGATGCTCCTTCCCAAACTTCTCAGAGAAAAGATGCCTGACATCCCGATAGGATTCTTTCTTCATATCCCTTTTCCATCCTACGAAATATTCAGGCTCCTTCCTGGAAAATGGCGCAGGGAAATACTGGATGGGATTTTAGGAGCAGATCTCATAGGTTTTCATACGCACGACTACTCCCAGTATTTCTTACGATGCGTCCTTCGAATCCTTGGTCATGAGCACAGCATGGGAAAGATCATTCTGGAAGACAGGATTGTGAAGGTCGATGCGCTGCCGATGGGCATAGATTTCAGGAGATTTCATAATTCAGTAGATAGCCCTGATGTTCAGAATGAAAAGGATGAACTGAAAAAAACCCTTGCAGATTTCAAAGTTATTTTCTCAATCGACCGTCTGGATTATACGAAAGGTATCATCAACCGTTTGCTGGGCTATGAAATTTTCCTTGAGAAGAACCCGCAGTGGCGCAGAAAAGTGATCCTTGTCCTGATCGTAGTCCCTTCCCGCACAGGAGTTGAAGATTACCAGAAGATGAAAAAGCAGATCGACGAGCTTGTGGGAAAGATCAACGGCAGATTCGGAGGTATTGATTGGACCCCGATACTCTATAGATACAGGTTCTTACCTTTTAATTCACTGATCGCGCAGTACAGTGTCAGCGATGTTGCTCTTATCACGCCTTTAAGGGACGGCATGAACCTGGTCGCAAAAGAATATGTCGCGACCAGGACAGACGAAACCGGGGTATTGATCTTGAGCGAAATGGCAGGTGCCTCAAAGGAACTGGGGGAGGCGATCATTATAAACCCGAACTATAAAGTGGAGATCGCGGATGCACTGAAGGAAGCGCTCGATATGCCTTTAGAAGAACAGATGAAGCGCAACAGGGTCATGCAGGAGAGGCTGAAGCGTTACGATGTGGTGGGATGGGCTGATGATTTCATGTCAGGACTGCTCGCTATCAGGGAAGAACAGAAATGTTTCAATGCCAAATTGCTTGATCCAGCCAGCAGGGAGAAATTAGTGGAAGATTTTTACAGATCGGATCGAAGAATTATTTTCCTGGATTATGATGGGACGCTCATACCATTTGCAGATCATCCTGAAAAGGCAAAACCAGGCGAGGATGTCCTGAAACTTATTAACCGCCTTTCAGAGGATGAAAAAACAGAGGTCGTTCTGATCAGCGGCAGAGACAGGAACACGCTTGAGAACTGGTTCGGCATGCTCAATATAGCCATTGTGGCAGAGCATGGTGTATGGATCAGGGAAAAGAAAGAGGACTGGAAGCTGACAAGACCGCTGACCACAGGATGGAAATCCCAGCTGCTCCCCATAATCAGTTTATACACAGACAGACTGCCGGGCTCGTTCATAGAGGAGAAAGAATTTTCTATCGTATGGCATTACCGTAAAAGCGATCCCGAACTTGCTTCCATACGTGCGAAAGAGCTCATAGATGATCTGGTCCATTTTACTGCCAATATTGATGTTCTGGTGCTCCAGGGAAGCAAGGTGGTGGAAGTCAAGAACGCTGGAGTCAATAAAGGAAGCGCAACCATGCATCTTATCCAGAAAGGTTGCTTTGATTTCATACTTGCGATAGGGGATGACTGGACAGATGAGGATCTGTTCAAGGCTCTTCCAGAAACAGCGTACTCGATAAAGGTTGGTTTACATCCCTCCCATGCCAGGTTCAATCTGCATCACTACACAGATGTGATTCAACTGCTTACGCAGCTGACAGATCCTGCCAGGAATCACTAAATTTATAGATCGGGGCTGAGGTGTAGAGAAAAACCCGATGCTTCAGCGCGGGATGAATCGTGCCCCCACTTATAGCGAAAATAGAAAACATGGCATTCAGAATCATAATACCTGTCCCAGAAAAACAGTTTGCGAAGACTGATTACGGGACAGGCACAAAGCTATATATTGCATTTAAACAAGATAGATGTTGCGAAGACTGATATGAAGAAAGCCTATACCTTCAGGATATATCCAACCAGGAATCAAGAAGTCAAACTCAACAGAACTCTTTCTACATGCAGACATCTCTATAATGATGCCCTTGAAGAAAGAAGGAGACAGGCAGAGCTTAACAGACTTTGCTCTGAGTTTCAAGTATATCCCTGGGGAAAGCCTGAATGGATCAGCTATGAAAATCAGGCTAATGAATTAGCATCATCGAAAACACCTCTTCAAAAGGAAGTGTATTCACAGGTTCTCCAGAATGCCCTGAAGAGATTGGATAGAAGCTTTAAGAACTTTTTCATTGGTTCTGGATACCCAAGGTTTCAGGGAAGGAATCGATACAATACATTTACATATCCTCAATCCGGCTTTGAAATCAGCGATGGTAAAATCAAGCTATCAAAGATAGGAAATGTTCGTATTTTCCAGCACAGAGAGATTGAAGGAAAGATCAAAACATGTACTATCAAGAAAGATGTAGATCACTGGTATGCGATATTTACGACTGAAATTGACATGGATATTAAGAAAGTCTCTGTGGAAACGATGATAGGCATTGATGTGGGTCTAAGCTCGCTGGTCACTCTGAGCAGCGGTGAGAAAATAGAGCCTCCTGAATACCTGAGAATGTCAGAAAAAAGGCTCTCAAAAGAGCAGATCAGACTCAGCAGAAAGAAGAAAGGATCAGAAAACAGAAATAAGCAAAAAATCAAAGTCGCCAGAGTATACAGAAGAATCAGAAACCAGAGAAAAGATTTTGCTCATAAGACAAGCAGAAAGCTTGTCAATACTTACGACCTGATAGCATTCGAGAAATTGAATATCAGAGGAATGGTTCAGAACCATCGTCTTGCAAAATCAATCTCAGATGCAGGATGGTATCAACTGCAAACATTCACAGCATACAAAGCGGAAGATGCTGGTAAGCAATGTGAGTTTGTGGCAGCTAATGGAACATCGCAGGAATGCTGTATCTGTGGAAACATGGAATCACTGACTTTAGCAGTTAGGGTATTCCGATGTTCTCGATGCGGTAACATCAAAGATAGAGATGTTAACGCATCGGTCAATATACTCAAAAAAGCAGTAGGCACGGACTGTGCCGAATTAACGCCTGTGGAGAGTATCCAGAAGGAACTCGTTGAAGCAGGAAGCCTCACAGCTTTAGCGTAAGGAGGATGTCACAAATGCATCTGGTGAATGAAAAGATACTATCAGGGAAATGCTGGAAATTTCCTTTTTCGATCTGTTCGAGCATTTCAAGATTGATTTCATCCGCACTCGACCTGAAACTTGAGATCTCTGCGCTCATATGTTCTGCAGGATCGAGAATAAGCAGAATCATGGGTATCGCGCAGGATGAAGCCCGGCACGGTAAAGTTCCTGATCAAAAGAATAGCCCTGAGGCGCATGCAGATGGAAAGAAAAGAGTGATCATAGAACACCTGGAACCAGAAATAGACGGCGGCAGGTTTCCAATCAAGAGGGTAGCAGGAGAAAAGGTGGTGGTCAGGTCTGATATTTTCGCAGATGGTCATGATGAGATCGCAGCAATTGTGTTATTTAAGAAATCGAATGAGACCCTGTGGAGGGAAATCCCAATGAAGTTCATCGAGAACGACAGGTGGGAGGGGCGGTTTGCTGTTGAGGAAGCCGGGATCTATCACTATACGATCCATGGATGGATAGATCATTTCAAGACATGGAAAAAGGCTTTCAAGAAAAAGCTCGATCCAGATCGCGCAGATATGCTCATTGGTGTGGGGTATATCAATGAAGCATCGAAACGAGCTTCAGGGGATGATAAAGAAAAACTCAAAGAGCATGCTTTTCTCCTGGGGAACGAGAGCGATGTTCAGAAAGCGCTTTCCTTCGCATTCTCGGAAGAGCTTGGCGAATTGATGGATAGATATCCGGACAGGAGGTTTTCTGCAAATTACGGAAAAGAACTTGCTGTGATCGTGGACAGAAAGAAAGCCCTTTTCAGTACATGGTATGAATGTTTCCCTCGCTCGTGCGTTTCAGGAGCGTGCATGCATGGAACGTTCAGAGACATGGAAGAGCGCCTTCCGGAAATAGCAGGGATGGGGTTCGATGTCCTGTATCTCCCGCCCATTCATCCGATAGGGAAGACAAACCGCAAAGGCAAGAACAACTCGCTCTCAGCAAGCGCTGAGGATCCGGGAAGCCCATGGGCAATAGGATCAGAGGAAGGAGGGCACATGTCTGTGCATCCAGGACTTGGAACCATGGAGGATTTTGAGAGGCTCGTGCAGAGAGCAAAGCACCACGGGATCGAAATTGCCCTGGACATTGCATTTCAGGTCAGTCCCGATCATCCATATGTGAAACAACATCAGGACTGGTTCAGATGGCGTCCTGATGGGACGATACAGTATGCAGAGAATCCTCCCAAGAAGTACGAAGATATAGTTCCGCTGAACTTTGAAATAGACGACTGGCAGGAACTCTGGGAAGAACTCAGGAGCATAGTTCTTTTCTGGATCGGAAAGGAAGTACGCATATTCAGGGTTGATAATCCGCATACAAAGCCCTTTGCTTTCTGGGAATGGTTGATAAGAGAGATAAAAAGAGATCATCCGGATGTAATTTTCCTTTCTGAAGCATTCACAAGACCAAAGGTCATGTACAGACTTGCCAAACTTGGATTTACACAGTCCTACACCTACTTCACATGGAGGAACACAAAGAAAGAATTCACAGAATATCTCACAGAGCTCACGCAGGCCGAGGTGAAGGAATATTTCAGACCCAACTTCTGGCCCAATACACCTGACATTCTTCCTGAGCATCTGCAGTACGGCAAAAGGGCAGTTTTTATGACCAGGCTCGTTCTTGCAGCCACTCTCTCCTCAAACTATGGAATCTATGGACCAGCCTTCGAGCTCTGCATCAATGAGGCGACACCTGGAAAGGAAGAGTATCTTAATTCAGAAAAATATGAAATAAGATACTGGGACAGGGATAAGCCTGGAAATCTGAAGGACTTCATGGCAAGGGTCAACAGAATAAGAAAGGAAAACCCTGCCCTTCAAACCACATGTGATCTCAAGTTCTATGAAGTGGACAATGATCATATCCTGGTGTATGGAAAAGCAACCGAAGACGGAACCAACATAATACTTGTCGCGGTCAATCTCGATCCCTTCCATACCCAGTCAGGATGGCTGAGGATCCCGGTTGCCGGGTTCGGAATAGAGATTGATCAGCCTTACCTTGTTCACGATCTCCTGGGCGGAGATAAATATATATGGCAGGGAGAGCGGAATTATCTGGAACTTAACCCTGATAACCTTCCTGCCCAGATTTTCAGGGTCAGGAAAAGATTGAAAAGAGAAACCGACTTTGACTACTTTGTTTGATTATGTCCGGAAAAAGAATTGATCTTGAAGATGCACCTCAATGGTACAAGGATGCAATAATATACGAAGTCCACGTGAGGAGCTTTTACGATAGCGATGGCGATGGGATCGGGGATTTCAACGGGCTTACTGAAAAGCTGGACTATCTCAGGGACCTTGGCATAACTGCGATCTGGCTTCTTCCTTTTTATCCATCCCCGCTAAAAGATGACGGGTACGATATATCGGATTATTTCGGCATCCATCCCAGCTACGGGACACTGAAGGACTTCAAGCGGTTTTTGAAAGAGGCACATAAAAAGGGGATAAGGGTCATCACTGAGCTCGTTTTGAACCACACCTCTGACCAGCATCCATGGTTCCAGAAGGCAAGAAAAGCAAAACAGGGCTCTCCATGGAGGGATTACTATGTCTGGAGCGATTCCACAGATAAGTATAAAGATGCACGGATAATCTTCAAGGACTTTGAATTCTCAAACTGGGCATGGGACTCCATGCAGAAAGCTTATTTCTGGCATCGCTTTTATTCTCATCAGCCTGATCTGAACTATGAGAACCCTCTTGTCAGGGAGGCTGTCTTCAAGGTCATAGATTACTGGATGGACGCAGGGGTTGACGGGATGAGGCTGGATGCGGTACCTTATCTCTTTGAAAAGGAAGGGACAAACTGTGAGAATCTGCCGGAAACCTATGAGTTCTTGAAAAAGCTCAGGGAGCACATAGATATCGAATACAGGGGCAAGATGCTTCTCGCCGAGGCAAACCAGTGGCCAGAGGACGCGGTAGCCTATTTTGGAAATGGCGATGAATGCCATATGGCTTTCCACTTCCCTTTGATGCCGAGAATGTTCATGGCTCTGAAGATGGAGGACAGGTTCCCGATAATTGACATACTTGAGCAGACACCGGCAATACCTGAGATATGCCAGTGGGCTCTTTTCCTGAGGAACCATGATGAACTCACCCTTGAGATGGTCACTGATGAGGAGAGGGATTACATGTATCGCATGTACGCGCAGGACCCGCAGACGCGTATCAACCTGGGCATCCGCCGCCGCCTTGCCCCGCTTATGGGAAATCACAGAAGAAGGATGGAGCTAATGAACAGCCTCCTCTTTTCCCTGCCCGGGACTCCAGTGATCTATTACGGTGATGAGATCGGGATGGGAGATAATATCTACCTTGGGGATAGGAACGGCGTGCGCACCCCGATGCACTGGAGCGCTGATAAGAATGCGGGTTTTTCCCGCTCAAATCCACAGAAACTCTACCTCCCTGTTATCATTGACCCTGAATATCACTATGAAGCGTTCAACGTGGATGCCCAGCAGAACAACCCGTATTCGTTTCTGTGGTGGATGAAGCGTCTGATCTCAATGCGGAAGCGCTTCAAAGCATTCGGGCGCGGAACCCTGGAGTTCCTTTATCCTGAGAACCGCAAAGTCCTGGCATTTCTGCGTCGCTACCAGGATGAGTGCATCCTTGTGCTTGCAAACCTTTCCCGCTTTGTCCAGTATGTTGAGCTGAACCTTTCAGACTTCAAGGGAAAGATACCTGTCGAGCTGTATGGCAGGACAGCGTTCCCTCCCATTGGAGATCAGCCCTATATTGTGACCCTTGGACCTCATGCCTTCTACTGGTTCTCAATAGAGCCGAAGCTGGCAGGCGAAGCTCTCCCCGGAATCCCCACACTGTTCATCGCAGATGACTTAAAGAAGATATTCCTGGACGAGACAAAGGGCGAGCTTGAAAACTTCCTGCCAGCCTATCTGCAGGCACGCCGCTGGTTCGGAGGAAAAGCAAGGACTATTCAGTCTGCGAAGATATACGAGTTCGTTTCCATACTCCAGAAAACATCCCGTTTCTGCATAACACTTGTCAGGGTGGAGTATATCGAAGGTGCACCTGAGACCTACAGCCTTCCGCTCGCCTTTGCATTCGGGGAACAGGCGCATGTTGTGCAGGAGAAACACCCCCAGGCTGTTATAGCCAGGTTGAACGGCAGGGACGGAGAAGGGGTGATCTACGATGCCATGGCGGAGAAGAACTTCGGCAATGTCCTGATAGACGCCATCGCCCACCGCAGATTCTTCAAAGGAAATAAAGACCGTGTTCATGCCACGCCAACAAGGGCTTTTCGAAAGTATCTTGAGCAAACAGAAACCTTCCCTGAGCCAGTTCTACTCAGTGCAGACCACAGCAATACCATGGTGGTATATGGAGATAAATTCGTTCTGAAGTTCTTCAGACGTCTGGAGGAAGGATCGAACCCTGACCTTGAGATCGGGCGTTTCCTCACAGAGAAGAGATCCTTCGTTCACGTGCCTCAGATATACGGGGCTCTGGAGTACAGCAGGCACAATGGCATACCAGTGACCCTTGCTGTGCTGCAGGGCTATGTTCCAAACCAGGGGAACGCATGGAGCTTTACCCAGGATGCCCTGACCCAGTACTTTGAGCGTGCTCTTTCGATTCAGATAGAGGTGAAAGAGGTGCCCCTGCCTCATAAACCTCTCATGGAACTGATAGACGCAGAAATCCCCCTGCTTGCCCGCGAAACGATCGGCACCTATATTGATGCAGTGCAGCTTCTCGGAAAGCGCACAGCAGAGCTTCATATGGCTTTAGCTTCAGATCCTGAAGATCCTGATTTTGCACCTGAAGCTTTCTCTGAACTCTACCAGCGATCCATATACCACTCAATGTACAGCCTGACAAAGGATGTTTTTCAGCTCATGCGCAAACGCATTACGAATGTTCCAGAAAATGTGAGAGTGGAAGCACAGAAAGTCCTGGGTCTTGAAAGCGAGATCCTGAAGCGCTTCCGTTCAGTCCTTGAACGCAGGATGACAGCAGTGCGAATACGCTGCCACGGTGATTATCATTTAGGGCAGGTTCTCAGAACGGGAAATGATTTTGTTATCATTGACTTTGAAGGAGAACCAGCAAGATCTCTGAGCGAAAGGAGGTTAAAGCGCTCTCCTTTCAGAGACGTTGCTGGAATGATACGCTCTTTCCATTATGCTGCCTATACCATGCTCCTTGATAAAGGATCTATCAGACCTGAAGATATTCCTGCACTTGACAGATGGGCTGACCAGTGGTATACCTATGTTGGAGTTATCTTCATGAAATCATACCTTGATCAGTCCAGAGACGCTATCTTCATTCCAGAGGACAGAAAAGAGATCAGGGTACTGTTGAGCGTGTTCCTGCTTGAGAAAGCTGTTTACGAGCTCGGCTATGAACTGAATAACCGCCCTGACTGGATAATTATCCCTCTGAAAGGAATATTGCGGCTGCTTGAGGAATAACATGCAGGAGAAAATCGAAAAAGAAACTGAAAACACAAGCCTTCTCACAGATAATGATATCTATCTCTTCAGGGAAGGCAGTCATTCCAGACTATATGATAAACTGGGTTCGCACCTGATGACTGTCGAAGGAACAGAAGGGGCCTATTTCGCAGTGTGGGCTCCGAATGCCAGGAGCGTATCGGTCATCGGGGAATTCAATGGATGGAAACCGGAGGCTCATCCTCTAAATGTACGTGAAGACGGTTCAGGCATATGGGAAGGCTTCATTCCAGATATCGAGAATGGAAGCATGTACAAATACCATATAGCTTCAAAGTACGGCAACTACAGCGCAGGCAAGGGCGACCCGTTCGCCTTTTGCTGGGAAGTCCCTCCCAGGACAGCATCTCTTGTCTGGGATCTGGGTTACGAATGGAATGACAGGGAATGGATGAATTCAAGGCACGGATGCAATTCACTCAACAATCCATTGTCAATATATGAAGTACATCCGGGCTCGTGGAAAAAGTCTTCGGAGGAAGAGAATGGATATCTCAATTACAGGGAGATGGCACATCTTCTTGCTGACTATGTAAAGGAAATGGGATTTACCCATGTTGAATTTCTCCCGATCATGGAGCACCCTTTCTATGGCTCATGGGGATACCAGACAACAGGCTACTTTGCACCCACAGGCAGGTACGGCACACCCCAGGATCTCATGTACCTGATCGATCATCTTCACCAGAACGGAACAGGGGTTATCGTGGACTGGGTTCCTTCCCATTTCCCTTCTGATGAGCACGGGATCGTATATTTCGACGGTACGCACCTGTACGAACATTCTGATCCCAGAAAGGGCATCCATCCTGAATGGAAAAGCTGCATTTTCAACTACGGGAGATCCGAAGTGATGGCATTTCTGATCAGCAGCGCACTCTTCTGGCTTGATAAATACCACATCGACGGTATCAGGGTGGACGCTGTGGCATCCATGCTCTACCTCGACTATGCAAGGAAGGAAGGGGAATGGGTGCCGAATGAACACGGGGGAAGGGAGAACCTCGAAGCCATAACCTTCCTCAAGAGATTCAACCAGGCAGTTTATAAGGAATTCCCGGATGTTCAGACCATTGCAGAGGAGTCAACTGCATGGCCCATGGTCTCAAGACCCGTACACGCCGGCGGCCTTGGCTTTGGCATGAAATGGAATATGGGCTGGATGCACGATACTCTGGACTATTTCGCAAATGATCCTCTGTACAGGAAATATCACCACAGCAAGCTTACCTTCAGCTTATGGTACGCCTTTTCAGAGAATTTTGTGCTTTCTCTATCCCACGATGAGGTGGTGTATGGAAAGGGTTCGCTCATAAGCAAGATGCCTGGAGATGAATGGCAGAAATTCGCAAACCTGAGGCTGCTGTTTGGATACATGTACGCGCATCCGGGAAAAAAGCTCATGTTCATGGGAGGGGAATTCGGTCAGTGGAAAGAGTGGGATCATGATAAGGAGCTGGACTGGGATCTGCTCCAGAATCCTTTTCACCAGGGGATACAGAGATGGGTGAGGGACCTGAATCACCTGTACAGCAAAGAGCCGGCGATGCATGAACTTGACTTCGAGGGTGAGGGTTTTGAGTGGATTGATAACAATGACAGGGAGCAGAGCATTATAAACTTCATAAGAAGGAATGCAGATGAAATGATTCTCATCGTATGCAACTTCACACCGGTTCCAAGGCACAACTACAGGGTCGGGGTCCCGCGTGGCGGTTTCTGGGAAGAGGTACTGAACAGCGATGCAAAGGATTATGGCGGAAGCGGAAAGGGAAATTTCGGTGGTATTGAGGCTGCTCCAGTCCCTGCGCACGGAAGGTATCACTCACTGTCTCTCACGTTGCCTCCTCTGGGCGTGCTCTTTATCAAAAGCGAGGGCTCTTGATGAGCGGACGGATGGAAGATGGGAGATGGGAATTTGAGGTATGGGCTCCCTTTTCAAAAAAGGTCGAGCTCAGGCTGATCTCGCCAGAAGAGCGGGTGATCAGGATGAAAAAGGATAAAAAAGGGTACTGGAGGACAGCAGTTGATGACCTGTTGCCCGGAGCGCGCTATTTCTACAGGCTGGACGGAGAAAAAGATAGAGCAGACCCTGCTTCTCATTTCCAGCCAGAAGGTGTGCACGGTGCATCGCAGATCGTTGACCACGGATCATTCCACTGGAGCGATTCGGAATGGAAGGGAAAAGACCTCTTTGATTTCATAATCTATGAACTGCATACAGGGAGCTTTACACCTGAAGGGACGTTTGAAGCCATCATCCCGAGACTTGATGAACTGAAGGATACCGGCATCAACGCAATCGAGCTCATGCCTCTGGCCCAGTTTCCGGGAGAGAGAAACTGGGGATATGACGGCGTTTATTTATTTGCGGTTCAAAACTCGTACGGAGGACCTGATGGGCTCAAAAGGCTTGTGAACGAATGCCATAAAAAAGATATCGCTGTCATACTGGACGTGGTGTACAACCATCTCGGTCCTGAAGGGAATCACCTCTCTGAGTTCGGTCCTTACTTTGCTGAAAAGTACAGAACACCATGGGGGCAGGCTTTGAATTTTGAAGGGGCTTTCAGCGACGAGGTGAGGCGCTTCTTTTTCGAGAACGCGCTTCACTGGTTTGAGAATTATCACATTGATGCACTGCGCCTCGATGCCATACATGCCATCTTTGATATGAGCGCCACGCCCTTTCTCCAGGAACTTGCCCAGAGGGTTGGAGAATTTTCAAGACTTAAAAGAAGAAAGTTCCACCTGATAGCGGAAAGCAATCTGAACGACCCGCGGGTGATGAGACCAGAAGAGCTCGGCGGCTTTGCCATGGACGCCCAGTGGTGCGATGATTTCCATCACAGCCTTCATGCCCTTCTCACCGTAGAAAATAAAGGCTATTACATCGATTTTGGCAAAATGGGACACCTTGTGAAATCCCTCAGAGAGGGGTTCGTCTATTCAGGACAGTACTCAAGATACAGGAACAAAAGCCACGGAAGCTCTTCAAAAGACATTCCAGCGAACAGGTTCATTGTTTTTTCCCAGAACCATGACCAGACAGGGAACAGGATGCTCGGAGAACGGCTTTCCAGCCTGGTCCCGTTCGAAGCGCAGAAACTTGCAGCCGGTGTCGTTTTACTTTCACCCTACATTCCTCTGCTCTTCATGGGAGAAGAGTATGGTGAAGAATCGCCGTTTCTTTATTTCATAAGCCATTCAGACACAGACCTCATCGAGGCTGTGAGGAAAGGGAGGAAGAATGACTTCAGGTCATTTCACTGGAAGGATGAACCTCCTGATCCCCAGAGCGCTGGAACATTTCTGAGATCAAAGCTGTGCTGGGAGAAAAGAAAAGAAGGAAAGCACGCGATTCTCCTGGATTTCTACAGGAATCTGATAATGCTTCGAAAAACGAACCCTGCTCTTTGCTGTCCTGATAAGGAAAACCTTGATATCTGTGGATTTGAAAGGGAAAAGATAATGATCATGAGAAGATGGAAAGGCAGCTGTCATGTATACTGTTTCTTCAATTTCAATCCAGAGGATATGGAATTGAATGCCTTCCCTCCTGAAGCAGGATGGGAAAAGCTGCTTGATTCCTCGGATGCGATATGGAACGGACCTGGAACCTTTCTTCCAGAGATCATAAGAGGACACAGCTTTGCAGTATTCATGGAGATGAAAGATGAATAAATACGTATGCATCCATGCACATTTTTATCAGCCTCCAAGAGAGAATCCATGGCTTGAGGAGGTGGAGCTTCAGGACTCGGCATATCCCCACCATGACTGGAACGAAAAGATAACTGCAGAATGCTACGCCCCGAATACCGCATCCAGGATCCTTGGTCAGGACGGGAAGATCATAGATATAGTGAACAACTACTCAAAGATCAGCTTCAATGTGGGACCAACCCTGCTTTACTGGCTGGAGAAGCATGAGCCAGAGGTCTATCAGGCTATACTTGAGGCAGACAGGTTGAGCATGAAGAGATTCTCAGGTCACGGCTCGGCGATAGCCCAGGTCTACAATCATATAATAATGCCTCTTGCGAATAAACGGGATAAATACACACAGGTGGTATGGGGAATAAAGGACTTCCAGAAGAGATTTAAAAGATTTCCCGAGGGAATGTGGCTTTCAGAGACTGCAGTGGATACAGAGACACTTGAGATCCTTGCAGAGCTTGGAATAAGATATACTGTGCTTGCACCCTGTCAGGCAAAGAGAGTAAGAAGTACAGGAAAGGGAGCTTGGAAGGATGTGAGCGGAGGAAAGATCAATCCAGCGATAGCGTATCTTTGCCGTCTCCCTTCAGGGAGATCCATGAACCTTTTCTTTTACAATGCAGAGATCTCGCATGATGTGGCTTTCGGAGGGCTTTTGAACAACGGAGAGCTTTTTGCAAAGAGACTGGCAGGCGCTTTCGTACCTGTACCCGGCTGCCCTCAGATGGTGCATATAGCAACTGATGGGGAAACCTACGGGCACCACTTCAGCAACGGGGATATGGCGCTGTCGTACTGCCTTTATTATATAGAATCGAACAGCCTTGCAAAAATGACCGTATATGGCGAATATCTTGAGAAGCATCCTCCTGCGTACGAGGTTGAGATCATCGAGAACTCGTCATGGAGCTGCGTCCACGGGATAGAAAGATGGAGATGCAACTGCGGCTGCAGTACAGGGCATCCTGGATGGAACCAGGAATGGAGAAGACCCCTGAGGGAAGCCATGGACTGGCTGAGGGAAAAGGTGATGCCTGCATATGAAAAGGAAGCATCAAAATATCTTCGGGATCCCTGGAAGGCGAGAGATGATTACATAGACGTCATACTTGAAAGGGTCGAAAATGTGAAGAGATTTCTTGGAAAACACGCCACAAAAGAGCTTTCCAGGGAAGAAAAGGTAAAGGTCTTAAAGCTCCTTGAGATGCAGAGGAACGCAATGCTGATGTACACAAGCTGCGGCTGGTTTTTTGACGAGATCTCTGGCATAGAGTCTGTCAAGGTAATGGAGTATGCTTCTGCTGTCATGCATTACCTTGAAGAGATAACAGGTCTGGCACTTGAACAGGAGTATCTGAACATTCTGGAAAAATCGCCAGGCAATGTGTTCGAGAACAGCTCAATACCGTATGCCATGTTCGTAAAACCGGCTGCTGTTGACCTGCTAAGGGTCGGAGCTCATTACGCCATATCCTCTCTTTTTGAAGCGTATCCTGAAAATATAAAGATATACTGCTACAGTGCAAAAAGCGAGTATTATACAAGGATGGACGCCGGCAGGATGAAGCTTGCCACAGGGAAGCTGAATATTACTTCTGATATCACACTGGATGAAAAAACCATCAGCTTTGCGGTGCTGCACCTTGGAGACATCACAATGAACGGAGGTGTAAGAGAGTTCCTTGGAGAGCAGGAATTCTATGCAATGCAGCAGGAGATAAAATCCGCTTTCGAAAAAAGTGATACACCCTCGGTCATAAGACTGATGCACAAACATTTCGGGACGCATAACTATTCGCTGTGGCATCTATTCAGGGATGAGCAGAGAAAGATCGTCAATCAGGTGCTGAACAATGATCTTCGAAAGATCCTTGAAGACGAGGAACCCGATCTGTTCAGGGCTGAAAAAATAATAAATGAAGCCAGGAAATGGTGCATAGATCTGGATACCTCAACCCTGGATTATATAGCGAGCTCACGAATAGATTCGTTCATGCAGAGGCTGGATCAGACCCCTGAGGACACGGCCCTCATCGAGAAAATAAACAGGACCTTCAGGTTCCTGAGCGCGATATCCCGGCGCCTGAACCTCTGGAAAGCGCAAAACATATACTTCTTCATCGGAAAGAGGGTTTACAGCGATATGGCTGCCAGAGCAGAGAAAGGTGACAGGAATGCAGGGCGGTGGATGGAAGTTTTCAGAGAACTTGGCTCATATCTGCGAGTGAAGACTTGAATCAATCACCCGTAGAAATCCTAGTCCAAAGGATGGTTTGGGTCCAGCGCCTATAAGCAGCCCAATGCGGAGTAATTGTAATGCATTCTCATCCATTTTCTCGATAGAGTATTCAGCAGTTCCTGTATAAGTATGGAAGTCCCTTTTCCCAGCGCGCATTGATATGCTCTTAATGTTATGAAAATGGACACTTGATGATTCAATGGCTGCGCTGCATTCAAAATCAGGAATCTTTGTACCATCACCGTACTCATTAACGTAAAGAATCAATCGCTGGCGAACCATGCTAAGTAGCTTATCCAGTGTGGGTGGGAATTCGCCAGTCTTAACCATAATCGGTGTCTCAAAGCCTATGGAAAGGATGTCAGTGGCAGAAACGCCATTCCTGGCATAATCAGCCAGATCAACTGTCCTCATTGCTCCAATGTTTATCGTACTGCCATCGTAGACTACGTCTTTGGAGAAGCTGCATTTCATCTCTTCCAGTTTAAACTTATTAACATCATACCTTCTCTCAGAACCGATGCCGCTCTGCCCGAGCATGCTAAGCCCAAGTGCCACATGGGGAAGGTAGCGGGTAAACCTGCCAAATAGAAGAATATCCACATCAAGGAAACCGTCCTTTTCAACAGTGAAGCTTTTTCCGAAAAAAGGAGGGATAAAGAC
>JAPZAV010000096.1 GCA_027460465.1 Candidatus Methanoperedens sp.
GGATTCCGCTTTACCGATCTCAAGATCATCCATCGCATCCAGGGTCAGGATAGATCCAGGAAAGGAACAGGATTCATTGGCAGTGAACGCGGGCAGCTTGCTGTGGATTATATAGCAGGCATGAGCATATTCCTTCTGACAACCGCTTTTGTGTTCCAGTTCATGTATGGTCTTTTTGCTCCCTTTCAGTCGTATTCAGACGAAGTCACACTTGCTGCAGAAAAGTCAAGCACTGTGCTTGTAGAGCGCCTTCTTGTTGCTGATAAATCCGGATCAAGGAGTACAGTTGACGAGGGAAAGTTGAATTATTTCATGAATACGAGATTGAATTATTCCAACAGGACCGAGTATGACAGCGCGCTCAGAGATCTGGGTCTGCTGAGCAATGAGATTATTTTTGATGTGAATGTTTCTGTTTCACACACGAACAGCACTCTGTTCAACAGGAGTGGTATTAAGAATCCAAATGGTCCGGTACTTCTGGAAAATCTGGAGACAGGTACGAGCAAGCGTTTTGTATTGATTGTAAATTCCTCGACAGGATATAATGAAACAGTGTACATCTCAGTGAGGGTATGGTAATGTTTGATGAAAAAGGCCAGCTGCATACGCTTGAGGGTGTGGCCTCAGCAACGATTCTTCTTATGGTCATGATATATGCCATTGATGCGACCTCAATGACGCCGTTAACAGCTTCAACTTCAAGTTTGCGCGTTGAATCTGAGCTTCAGACACTTGGCCAGGACATTTTTAATGTTCTGGATTACTCAGAGGCTAACTATACATCAAAACTCAAATACGACATAATAAACTGGAACGGCACGGAATACATATACGACGGCTCAAAGTATGTTGAGGTTGGCAATGCGACCTCTCAAAATAATCTCAACAACAACCTGACGAATATTTTGAGCTCAACTCTGGTCAAGCAGGGGATCGCACATAAAGTGGAACTGACATATCTCATTAATTCAGACAATAAGACTGTACCCTATACCGGGTCAATAATCTATGCCGGTGCCCCCTCAAATAATGCTGTAATAGTCTCCAGAAAAATCGTGCTTCAGGATACGGACAACGTTGCTGCGACCATTCCAGACATAGACCCTTCATCGAATCTTTTCAATATTGTTGATATTAGACTTGTGATGTGGAGGATGTGATGGATTTCGGTAAAAATACTGATGCTCAATTCATGCTGCTTGCAGGATTCATAATCGGCACAGGACTTGTGATAACAACCGTAATGCTGAACAGCCTTCTTTTTGAAGGCAACATGGCGGTTGAGGCTGGCAACGAGCTCTCAAAAGATGAAATAGCCAATCTGATAATGATCACGCAAGATGAAATCAGAAAAGCATATAAAAATTCAACAGATCCAGGGCAAAATGTGTCCCTGAAATTCAATAATTTCAGCAATCAGATGCAGAATTTCAGCAGCAATCTCTCAAAGATCTATGCTATGTATGGGGAAAGTATTAATGTGAGCTGGGATATCGAAAGATGGAAGAGCAACCAGTATGCAAATTTCACAGAGAATGGAATGGCAGGAGGGAGACCGGACTGGAGTGTGGTGGAAGGGGTAAACGCCAGCTCTGTCAGTATCTTTAGATTTACGAATACGACTTTTTCCATTACAGGTTTTAGAATTGAAGCCAGAAATTCTTCAAATTACACGGTATGGTCAGGTGAATTCAACAGCTCCGGATATAAAATCACCAATACCACGGGTACTTCGTATGGTAATGTTTCAGGTCAGAGTATTGATCTGAATTCTACATCATATTACTTTAAGCAGAGCATTCCCCCGGGTCCTGTTTCTCTTTATTTCATTAACGGTAATAATGCTTATGGAAAATTCCAAATTCAGGGGACAGCGAACGGCAGAACCTTTTATAGAGAGCGTCACTTCATCATTAATTCCACTTTAAGTTATTATACAAGCAGGCTGCGTGCCAACTTCACAATCCCTTTTTCTGTACCGTGGTGACCAGATGAGCCCTGAAAATATGCTAAGAAATGATAAAGCTGTATCAGTATCAGTGGGTTTCATGCTCATGTTCGCGATTACAGTACTGGTATTTACAGGTCTGATAATATCGTTCTATACACTTACGCAGAACTCTGAAAAGTCTGCAATGCGTGAAAGCTTTAAAATCCTGGGTGAAGGGCTTGCCATCAAAATTACCACAGTGGACACGCTAATCAATATGACGGGTCGTTATAGTGGCACGATTAACACCCTTGAATATGAGTTCTCAATGCCAGAATCCATAGCCGCCAAGAGCTATTCGATTAATATCACGAACTCAACCAATCAGATAATAATGGAATCTGATAATGGAGCCAGGATCGCAGTTCCTTTCAGTACCTCAGTCAATTTCACCAGGAGAAATATATACAGCGGTGCAGGAAATTATGTGCTCAGATATATAAATAACAGCATTGATATAGAAGAGCGATGAACTTGACATTATCATCATAATTATAATCACAGATTTTAAATACGATGCCTGACAGAATATTCTTAAGGCTGGATGATTCATACGAAAAAAAACCCTAAGCTGAGATATTTCCTGAATACAGATGATGCAGTAGCCGAAGTACTGGATTTTGTCACCATAATTGGCATCCTTATTCTCTCTTTCAGCATTCTGGGACTTGTGGGCTATCCAATATTAAGGAACGCTCAGGAAGCAAGGTATATTGAAAATACACAGAAGAGTTTTAATGTTCTGGCAGATAACATCAATAAAGTGGCGCTCGGAAAGGCACCTTCACAGAGAATGGAGGTTAAAATGTACGGAGGTGCACTTAAGGTTACAGGGGCCAGCACTATTCAAATCAATGCGACCAATTCTACGAACAAGGAGATCACTCTTGAGGGTCCCACGCTGTTGCGCAGTTTAGAAAATAGCGTCGGTGATACAGTGGTTGCCTATGAGGGGACGGGTGTATGGATAAAATATCCAACAGGCACAGTATTGAATGCCTACAAACCGCTTTTTACCAGCCACAGCAATAAAATCCTAATACCCGTTGTATACGTAAACGGTGATTCGTATGTTGGTGGCAACGGCATAAGCAGAGTAACAATCTGTCCAGATAAACCCTGCTCGCCTGAGGTTTTTTTTTACAGCAATATGAGCAATCTCACTGTAACGATCACGGGAAACTATTCCTCTGGATGGAAGGAATACTTTGATAAGAAAATGGGATGGGAAGTGCAATCTGGTAGCTTTACTGTAACAGGGCGTTTGAATACTACCAAGAATCTGGATGTTTATATACTGAAATCAAATCTTTACACGGTGATAACATGAAGCCTCTAAGATCAGAAAATGCTGCATCTGAAGTAGTAGGTTACCTCATTATCCTGGGATTGACACTTACAGGGATATCTCTGATAACACTGGTTGGTGTGCCTTCGATTTATAAAATGCAGGAAATGGTAAGCGTCAGAAATGTTGAGCAGGCTTTTACTATCTTAGATTCACGTGCAAGCCAGGTTTCTCTCGGCGAAAGCAGAATGCAAAGATCAGATATCAATCTTGGCGGAGGTTCCATGATTGTCAAGCCAAATTCTTCTGAAAAGAGCTTTGTACTCATTGAGTTAAAAAGTGGAAGTAATGTGACGAAGTCCATCCCCATAGAGATGGGAAAAACCGTCTACATGCTCGGAGAAAGGGAGATCGCATACGAAGGCGGAGGTGTCTGGAGCAAATATCCTGCTGGAAGCGTTATGCTTTCCCCCCCAGAGTTTCACTTTAATGGGGTTACCCTCACCTTACCGATAGTCAATATTTCCGGGAATTCTTCAATAGGCGGGAAAGGTTCAGCTTCTCTAAAAATAGAGAAAGTAAATAATGATGGAAACACCACAAAAATATATCCCAATTCGACTTTAACGAACCCGATCCCGGATAATGTAACAAAGGTAAATATAACGATCTACAGCAAATACTATGACGCCTGGGCAGATTATTTTAAAAGCATAAATCTGGTGAAGGTCTATTCATATCCTGCAGAAAAGAAAGTAACCGTAACTCTTGAGACACCGCCTCTGATCACGAACTTTTCATATGGTGCTCTCGCTTCGAATGAAATAGAGCTAAGAAATGGTGCTGAAATAGATAGTTATAATTCTTCTCAAGGGAGTTACACTTTGAGCAGGTCGAACCGTGGAAGTATCAGGGCAAATGCAGTGATAAAAATTACTAATAGTGCAGTTGTTAATGGAAGTGCTATGAGTCACCAGAGCATCGAATGCGGAAATGGCAATAGCTGCGGTGAGATCAAAGGTGATGCATATGGATCACCCGTGTACGCTCCTCCTACAGGTAATCTGGTGGTGAGAGGTACAGTGAAACCAAAGGTTGATGAAATAAGAATTGTGGATACCACAGCCATGGTTGATAATAAGATAGCAGATTATAAGACTGGATCGAATCCTTCCTCTTCGTGTTTGAGCGGTGTTCAAAATAGAACAATTGATCTGGGTAGCGTCTCCTGCGTCATGAACAGCGGGAACTATTATATTACAAAGATCAGACTCGATAGCACAAATTTGGTATTCAATACAGCAGGAGGTGCAGTTGAGATTGCTGCTGAAATACCCGGTACTGATTATGTTGAATTCACAAAAGCAAATGTTTCTGTTACCGGTCCACATCCTGTTCGAATATATTTGAAAGGAGGAGGGGCTAATGCAGGAGGGACAAATGTGGCAATGGTTGTAAGCGGTGGAGGCGGCACTTATCCAAAAATAAATATATATAACAATACAAATCAGACCTCCACGCTTTTCCAGGTGTACAGCTCATCAATATATGAGATACAGTTCCGCCAGCAGAGTGAGTTCTGCGGATTTGTGTATGCAGCAGATAAATCAAAGATATCGGTAGAACAGGGAGCACAGATATACGGTGCTCTGGTTGGCAAAACGTTCTCTGTCACGCAGTCGCAGTATATACACTTTGACGAAGCTTTGAAGGATTTCAACACCAATATACCTGCGGGAACTGCTATCATGTACATTTACATCACTCAACATGATATCAAAGCGAGCATAAATTGAAAAAAAATACTATTAAATAAGTATTAAATACATAAATATCAATATAATATTAAAATTCAGGGTACGATATGATTTTTGGGAAAAAAAAGACAAAGGCGCCAAAGGAAGATAGCCCACCAAAAAGAGAAGTTGATACCGCAGCCAGGGAGAATGGCAAGAGTTCAGAATGGAGCACAAAAGGCAATGCTCTTGTCGAGAGCAGCATGTATGCAGAAGCCATAAAATGTTATGATAAAGCACTTGAGATAAATCCCGGTTCAGCAGAAATCCTGAACAACAAAGGTCTTGCACTTGCAAGAACAGGGCGGCTTGCTGAGTCAATAAAGTGCTATGATAAGGCGCTGGAACTCAGACCGGATGATCCAGAGGTCATTTACAATAAAGGTATCGCTCTGGCACAGCTCGGAAAGCTGGCAGATGCGATCGATTGTTATGATAAAATACTAAGGGCAAATCCAGATGATGCTGGAGCCTGGTGCAGCAAGGGAGATGTGTTGTTCGAGAGCGGGAAGCTGTATGAAGAAGCCCTTTCCGCTTATAATAAATCTATCGAGATAAACCCGAAGGACGAAACTGCATGGAACAACAGGGGAATGACCCTTGTAATGCTCGATCGTTTTGTTGAAGCCATCGAATCGTATGATAAAGCGCTTGAAATAAACCCAAAGAATGAAAAGATCTGGAGCAATAAAGGGTTTGCAATTGTGAAAATGAAAGAGGCGCAGGAGAAGATAGATTTACAGAAATTCGCGACAGACATGCCAAAGGAGGAAAAAGAAGCGCAGTTAACTCCGATAAGAAAAGTTGAGAGCTCGCACGATGAAGTATCTGAACAGAAGCCTGAACTTCACTTTGACTGGAAACTGGATCTTACCGGAACTCAGGCATCAGAAAAGGTGAGCATTATGCAAGGTTCCCGGGAAACTTCATCCGGATCGAATCAGCAGGAAAAGGGTCATAAACCAGAGG
>JAPZAV010000097.1 GCA_027460465.1 Candidatus Methanoperedens sp.
ATCTTATTTTTATTGCTTATGATTCCCCTGCCTTTCGTGGATACAGTTGCCCCTCCTGCCCAGACGATTTCCGCAGTTGCCTCTTCAAACCTGGCAAATCTCATAGGAATGCCTGTGCACAGGGATGGACTTGAACTTCACCTCTCTACAGGCACTTTTGAGGTTGGGCTGGCGTGCAGCGGTCTTAACTCAATAATATCACTTTTTACAATCGGAGTCATATTTGCTTTTATTATAGAAGGGGGATTGTTTATGAAAACCATAATAATCCTTTCCTCAATTCCTTTAGCGCTGGCAGGGAACATAATCAGGATTACTTCGGTTCTTGCAGTTGCCAGTATTTATGGGCAAGAGGCAGCGATTAAGTATTTCCATGATTTTTCAAGCCTTCTTCTGTTCAGCGTTGCTCTATCAGGCTTATTTCTTGCAGGGAGGTGTTTTGGACGGCTAAGATTCAAAAAAATCTTTTAATTCTCATAGGCATAATCTCTCTTTCCAACGTAATAGTATTCCTGCTTGCACCAAAAGACATGGCAGATTATACACTGGCAGACACAGAATACTGGCGTGAAACTGAGAATCATGTAATGCTCAAAACTGCATTTGAATACAATAGTAAGAATGATATCCAGAATTTTCCAGTAACCCTTGGAGATTGGAAAAGCTATGATTTCAAATACTCAGATGCTGTTTATTCAAAACTGAAGGCAGATTTGCTCATGAGCAGAGCATATACGAAAAGCTCAGTTGACCTAATCTGGATGGATATCATAAACAGCAAGGTTGGAGAGAGCTTTCACAAGCAGAGAATATGCGTTGAAGGGGCAGGATGGAACGTGGATAGAGAAGATATAATCGAGCTCAAAATTGCTGATGCTCCGAATCCTTATACCAGACTTCATGCCAACAGGCTTGAAATAAGCAAAGGGAATAAAAAACAGGTAATGATATACTGGTTTATGTTCAAGAAGTTCGGTTCTGGCGATGCTGTTACCATGATACGTCTCTCATCTCCAGTCGCATATAATGAGACCGCAACATTCGATTCCATGAAACGTTTTATTGAGGAGGAGCTATTTGATGCCATGTACGAGCGTGCAGAACAGGAGAATATCACTCTGGCGGAGTATATAATAGAGAATTATGGAAAAATTGGAGCACTCGCTCTGACATTAAGTATTTTGATCCCTCTTGGCTTAGTGTTCATGGGTATGAGGCGAAAGAATTAAGTATCATAAAGGAGTTATTATATTTATGGGCATCGTGGCTGCACTTTCAAATACGCAAAACCTCTTCCCTATGGAGGTCATTACCCAGACAGGAGCATTGGCGACAGCTTCGCTAATTATTTCTCTTTTCATTGCACTGCTGATTTCAGATTCCAAATACTGGAATAAATGGACTTCCAGCACCCTTGAAGGCAGTTCTTATCCGCTCCTGATAACCTTTGTATTTATTGTGGTTTATAAGGCTATGCTCATATTATGAAAGGAAGCAAGCCGAACAGAAATACATTGGCTGTGCCGTGTATTGCAATGATAAAAGGGAGATTCTCAGTCTTCTGGAATATGTAGCCAAGAAAGATCCCGAATATGCTTGCAAACAGGATTTCATTCAAGATCCCATAACCTGCATGCATTATCCCAAACATGATACCGCTCAGTAAAACCGCATATTTCAATCCCGCCACTTTTTCGAGTCTTGTCTGAAGTATGGACCTGAATATAAGTTCTTCGACACCTGCTACAAAAACAAACATTACTGTTGCTATTAGAATAAGATTTGAGAGGCTGGTATTTTCAATCAGAGGAGCAGGGTTCAGGATACGGTACTCAATGAGCGCAGCTGCCGAGCCGATCAGAAAGGCAGCAGGCATATAAATGTACATTCGCCTGAAATTAATGCCGATTTCTTTTAATGAAATCTGCTGATTTTTAATGATCAAATATACAGGTATTAGCATAACTCCGTATATGAATGGATACAACAACAGAGGGACTGTGAAGAACTGGGGCATCGCAAGGTTCACAATCCTCATCAGCAGAAGTAAACTCAGACTTTGAAGAGCATTTTTGATACCTGCGGCAGAACTGCTGTATATCAAAAAAAGTGTCATCACCTGAAGGTTTATTATGTGTATCGCCATGCCCAGGTTCACTTCACCAAAGAACAACATCAATTCCCCTGCGGCAATCCCAATAATGGGGAGATATATTTCTTTTTTCATTTCGTTACATTCACCCACAAATGGAGCATGCGATAAGGTGCTGTAAAATTATCTTCCTTGAACAGCCAGAACTCCAGCTTCATGTCGTTCCCTTCTTTATCAGGTATAAATGTAATGTTCTTTTCCCAGGTTTCATTATGGTTTAATTTAAGCCGGGTATCTGTCAGAACCTCTTTATCGAGTGCAATCCGAATCGTGTAATTGATAGTGACATATTCTTGATTTACCACACCGACCAAGAGTTCAGCAGGATAGTTGTATTTCAGATTGGTTGGGTACTTATCTGCTTTTCCGGATGCATCAAGAATGTAAAACTCTGTAAATCTTTCCCCGATCTTGGGAGTTGTGACCACAAAAAATATCATGCCTGCAGCGACAGCTATGGAAAATATGAGTATGTATGTCAAAATCATATCTGTTCTACTCTTAGGAGAACTGATCTCGTTATTGATGATTTCGTATACTTTATAAAACGGGACACTGAATCTCTCCTCTTCAGGCAGTTTTCCCCGCCTGTATGCTGCCGCGAAGATCAGAGCTATGGCAAAAATGCACAAAGTTAATAGGATTGGCAGAAGCTTTATGCCTAAGGTGAAGTTGAGCAGTAACCCCAGCAGTGGCACTACCACTATGCTGAGACCCAGGCTCAGTGCAATACGTTCAACGAACTCCAGATCATCTTTTCCTGGATATAGCGCTGCTATCAGCACATAACCTGGAATAAAGAGCACCATCAGTATGCCTAAGGCAGTTCTCACAGGTGTATCCTCAAGATCTGGTGTAATCACAAAAACCAGTGTGAGTATGACCCAGAGAAGTGTGATCATAAGATCTGGGGGGAATTCTTTATATATCTTCATTTTATTTATTCTTTTTTAAAAATGGTTATTAATCTATCTTATGTATCCATACGCACTCGATTCCATTAATATTCACCGTATATTCAGGTTCATGTTTATAATGATAATCAAGTATTTCCTGGGGTATCCTTAAATTTTGCCGTTGTACACCATTCACGCTCAGGACTAAATAATCAACTTTATCAAGAAAATTAGGTTCATATTTATCTGCAATGATGGGTTCTATTTTACCTGCAAAATGCACACTGAGTAAAAAACCATAGTCAGAAGCAACAGTAATATTTTGTGGATCCTCTTTTTGATTCAGATATTTAGCTGCCAGATCCATTCCAACTCCTCCTCCAATAAGAAGAGTTTCCCTGGCTTTCGAAGGCCCGCCTGCAACAGGATTGTAATATGAAAGAGGATATGGATGAATCGCTATGATTGGAAATAATTGAAATAAGAAAACCGCTATTACTACTATAGCAAAAGCATTCTTATTACTGTTTTTATCATTATTTTTACTATATGATTTTTTGAAGACATTATTTGTTAATGCTTCCAGCGCAATAAATATTCCAACTGCTGCAATAATGTCGATAATCGGAAAAATTGGTATAATATAGCGATCAATCTTCTTTGCTCCCAGTGTTATAGCTGTGGTAAACAAAAGTACGTATAGTATTAGAATAAGGGTATTCCGCTCAAGTTTTCCAAATGAATTTGAAGCCAGCATGAACTTAAGCACCAAAAATAAGATACATATCGCAAGGAAAATCAATGTTATTGGTGTTGTTTTAAAAAGGATTAAGATGGGATAGAACAGAAAACCAGGATCCATTACTGGTGCACCCATAAAGAACTGCCCATTTTCATGTGGCACCATGCCCATCTCTTCTATACCTCCTGTAAATATCTGGATAAATGTGAATGGATTTATCCATAAAGCTGGCCACATAACAAATATCACAGCAAAGGCAATTATTATCCACTCTAAATAAACTTTTGTAAGCTTTTGAAGCAACTTTGGAACCGACAGTGCGGAAGTAATTTTAGCACGAAAAAAACATGAAAAGAGCAATAAAGCTGCAAATGGGAATAAGAAAAAAGCAGGTGCTTTAGTTAGAACAGCAAGGCCAGCAAATATACCTGATATAACAACAAATTTGTTATTTGATGTATTAATGTAAATAAGAAAAGAAAGAAGGCTCAGAGTCATAAAACTTGTTAACAAAGCATCTAAATGTATAATTCTGGAATAGGCTAAATAAAATGGGTCTAAAGCGAGCAATATACCGGAGATAATTGCTATCCGTTCATTAAATATTCTCTTTATCATAAAATATGCTGCAACAATTGATAAAGATGTTACAATTGCGAATGGTAATTGCGCCGCAAATAAGAAATCACTGATGTTTGTACGTCCAGAAAGCAAATATTTGCCTCCCATAGATAAAGAACCCAACCACATTGTGGTGACACCAGGATGCGGTGCCTGATAAGTACCTGATAAATCTAGGCTCATTAAGGCCTGCATGAAATCTACTGAACGCCTCATCCAGAGCGTTTCGTCAGCAATCACAGCGGTACCCAAGTCCAGAAACCTTGGTACGAAAGCAGTTAAGAAAAGTGAAATGGAAATAAAAAAAATCCTTCTGCTGTCCCCTGGCTTTCTAAACTTCTGAAATATATCCTTCTTAATAGAGCTCATAGAATGAAGTGTTGATGATTTTTTTCAAATATAAGTACTTTGATCAGTACTTTCGGAAACCTTTCAAAATCTATTTTCTTTTCATATACAGGAGTACAATTATAGCTATTAAGACAAATACGCTAATTATTAATTTCAGGTTTATCTGATGTACGTTTTCTGGCGCTGCAGCATTTGTGGGTGATGGAGTACCTTGAATAATTCCACTCTGAGTTGTGACAGCAGGCGTGATTGTTTCTTTCAGCCCAGTGATCGCGAAATGTGAGAATGTGTCGGTCTTCGCTTCAAAGGATGTATATCCGCCTTCTCTTGTTTTTTTCTCAGTTTCCAGCGTTATCCACCCGCTGCCGTCCCATCTCACAAGCCTGACATCACTTTCTGCAAGTTTGTTACTATCAAGCCACGAATTATCAACCCTGAACATTATGGATGCTTTTTTGATATTCTTCGTAGAAGCAAATCCTGCTGTACCCATCCATATATTAACATTCTTATAAACAACACCAGGAGCACTGGTTTTCAGAAGCGATGAAGTATTCCTCAGTACTTCCACGATCGCTGTGATATCTCCTGAACTCGTATTTCCAGTTATACTTACTGAAAGGATGGGATTTTTCTTGTTAGTAAATCTGTATTCAGTAATTCTGTCTTTGAAAATAAACATATCATATCTTTCTTTCACTTCAATATTGTTGTAATCCTCACCTGAGCTTCCTCCGCCTCCTCCTCCACCCCCACTGCTTCCGCTGCTTCCTGGATTATAATTATTGCTTGAGGAAGCAGGTGGCGTACCGGCGAGCGCAAAAGTACTGAAATGGCTGACGTTCACTATGATATAGTTGAGAGCAGGATCCCTGAAATATATTGCAAGCGGATTCCATCGATTTTCGGTGGTATTGTAATATTCAACAGTCAAACTGGATTCAGAAATTCCCGCTATCGAAAGCTGCTGATCTGTATAATTGAACCTCAGCTGTATATCAGGGCTGAAGCTGGCACCTTCGGGATCAAATGTCAGGTTCTCTCCAGCAAACCTGTAGCTGCCTGGTAAAGCATTGTATGCGGGATCAACCTGCTTTAATGAGTTTATTGTAATGCTGGACAGAGTTGCTCCATTCAATGTCGCTCTGGTATTATTATATAGAGTAACAGCC
>JAPZAV010000098.1 GCA_027460465.1 Candidatus Methanoperedens sp.
ACGTTAAACAATTATATAAAGATATGTTATATATTATAACATAACATGCCAAGAAATTTTTAAAATGATGGCAGAGAGAGATTATTAATCAAAAAAAGGATATTTTGACTGCTAAAACAACGGGTTTATGATGCTATACTATCTTACCTGAGAACAAATACTATCTTTATATAGTTTGATATCTATATAAATCATAGATACTGAGGCAGTTTTAGGATCATGAAAATAGCATTAGCGGCTGCACGCATATTTGTGATAGCATCACTCTTATTATTGTTCTCAAATTGCTCTTATGCAGCTCCAGTAGAGGAATGGAGCAGAACTTATGGAGGAGATTTCTGGGATGCAGCTAATTCTGTTGCAGAAATCCCTGATGAAGGATATATATTAACTGGCTCAAGATATATTCAAACCACTCCTGCTAACATAACCGATTCAAACGATGCCATACTTATAAAGACAGATCTGAATGGGAATGAACAATGGAACAGGGTATATGAAGGAAAAAGGGGAATGAAGGTTTCAATAGCCCGGGATGGAGGATATATCATCAGAGGTTTAAATAATTGGGATTTCTGGTTGATGAAAACCGATGCTATTGGAAGGGAGCAATGGAACAGGACGCTCAGAGTAGATAATAATTTTACCTGTTTTGCCATTGAGGAGACTTCGGATGGAGGTTCTATACTTGCTGGTGGGGATATTTTATTATTGTCCGAGTCCCGGATAGCATCTCATTTACGGTTCGTAAAGATCAATGCCAGCGGAGATCCAGAGTGGAATATAACCTCAAAAAAACCACAGGGTGATATGGCAGCCTCTGTGCGTCAGACTCTGGATGGAGGTTACGTCCTGGCAGGTTCCTCCGGGCTGAGTGATAATAATGCAGATGCCCTGATCATAAAGACGGATGCTAAAGGCAATGAGCAATGGAACAGGACCTATGGAAAGAGGGGAGAACCTGAGGCAGCCTATTCAGTTGCACAGACAGAAGACGGCGGTTATATTATTGGAGGTTATAAGTTATCTTATGGACTGATGAAAAGTGATTATGACGCATGGGTCATAAAAACTGATGCAAGCGGTAATGAGGAATGGAACAGGATATCTGGTGGATCTTACGAAGATTTTATCTCATCAGTTCAGCAGACTTCTGATGGTGGATATGTTTTTACTGGTTATACTAATAGAGCCGGAGATCTGGATACCTGGATAATAAAGACAGATGCAAAAGGAAAAGAGATGTGGAAGAAAGCATATGAAAGATCAAAGATGGACAATATCTACACTATTAAAGAGGTCTCCAACCATGCTTATCTGCTTGCTGGCTACTCAGAATCTGATGGAGCAGGCGGTAAACATGCATGGATGGTAAAGATCAGAGAAACAGGGGCTGGTGATGATACAACAGGGGAAAGATCTGTTCCAGGATTCGAAATAGCCTTAGCTGTGGTCTCGGCTGCCATAGCGGTTTATTTAAGGAGAAGGGTTATTTGATGGAAATATTTCCCCCAAAACAATAGCGGGCTGGGAGGGATTTGAACCCACGGCCGCCGGATTAAGAGTCCGACGCTCTGCCTGACTAAGCTACCAGCCCAAAAAGGCTTTCTTCTAATAATGTTCTCCTGATATATACGTTTCGAAGCCTGCTGAAAATCTATTTATACTCCTCTGCCTTCTTAAATCTCCCCGAGGGTGTATAGCATGGCAAGAAGCTCAAAAATCTCAGGTTTCTATAAGCAGAGCCCCAAGGAAAGGCTCAGGTTCGTATCAGAATTTTCAGGTCTCACAGAAGAGGAGGCATCCTGTATCAGCGCCACCGGTGCCCTGTCGCTCGATGCTGCAGACCGCATGGTTGAGAACCTTATCGGAGTGATGGAAGTGCCTCTGGGCGTGGCTGTGAATTTCTTTATCAATGGCAGGGATTATCTCATACCCATGGCTATCGAAGAGCCTTCTGTCATCGCTGCTGCAAGCAATGCTGCGAAGATGGCGCGCGAAGCAGGTGGCTTCACCACCAGCAGCACAGCACCGATCATGATTGGACAGATACAGGCAGCGGGCATCGCAGATCCAGGCGGTGCCAGGATGAGGATCCTTGAGAAAAAAGACGAAATAATCAGGCGTGCGAACGAGGTTGACCCTGTTCTTGTCAAGTTCGGAGGAGGAGCAAAGGACCTGGAGGTGAGGGTGATCGAAACCCCGGGAGAAAGAATGGTCATCACGCACCTGCTGGTGGACTGCAGGGACGCCATGGGAGCCAACGCAGTAAATACCATGGCAGAAACCGTTGCGCCTTATATCGAAGAGCTTACAGGAGGACGGGTTTATCTCAGGATCATCTCCAATTTTGCGGATAAACGCCTGATGAGGGCAAAAGCAGTGTTCACAAAAGAGGCTATCGGAGGCGAGGAGGTAGTTGACGGCATAATCACAGCCTATCATTTTGCTGCAGCAGACCCTTATCGTGCAGCCACACATAACAAAGGGATAATGAATGGGGTGACAGCAGCTGTACTCGCTACAGGGAACGATACCCGGGCTATCGAGGCAGGCGCTCATGTCTATGCCTCACGCAGCGGTGTTTACCGACCGCTTTCTGCATATGAGAAAAACGCGAACGGCGATCTGGTAGGCACGATAGAGATGCCGATGGCTGTGGGTCTTGTGGGCGGAGCCACTAAAACCAACCCGATCGCAAGAGCCGCTGTAAAGATCCTCGGGGTCAGGACAGCCACAGAAATGGGCGAGATATTCGCAGCACTTGGTCTGGCGCAGAATTTCGCTGCCATGCGCGCGCTGGCTACCGAAGGTATCCAGAGGGGACATATGGGGCTTCACTCAAGGAACGTTGCGATCCAGGCAGGTGCTGCTGGAGATCTGGTGGACAGGGTAGCCCAGATCATGGTCAGGGAAGGGAAGGTAAGGGCTGACAGGGCGAAGGAGCTGCTGGAGGAGATGAAGGAACAGGGGAAATGAACATCGCAGAATTTACCTCATCGCCATCAGGATCTCGGCGTACAGCTCTGTAGAACACCTCCATCCCATGCGTAACATACAGTTCAGGCCTGCCAGCGCCTCTTCCTGTGTCAGGAGTTTCAATTTCTTCATCCTCAGAAGCATAAAGATCGTTCCATGATGCTCTATTCCTTCTACCTCAGCCATCCCTCTTGCTTCCTCATCATCCATGATTGCAATTCCGTTCAACTCTGAAGCCAGAGCAAGAACATCGGCATCAGCTTCGTGAATATTTGGATTCTCTCTGAGGTAGCTTACATGACTTTCATCGGCAGGCATTTTTATTTTGATGATCCCGTTCTTGATAATTCCCTCGATCATGAATACTTCTGGTTTCCCGCTCTTTTTTCCCTCTTCTACGACTTCTCTGTAGACCGATTTTGTGGTATATTTATCCTCAGGAAAATGCTTTATTTTTTCAATGAGGTTTGCTTTTCCAGGATAAATCAGAGGCGTAGCATCAAAAATGAGAGGTCTCATTGCAGTGCCTTTTTGATGTCTTTATGTATGAATTTCTCAGACCTGATCCAGACTATTCCTTTTTCACGCACAAGATCTGCAAAGTCCCATACGGAAAGTCCTGCCATCTGCGCGGCTTTCAAAAATGTCACCTCCCCCTCCTCCAGGTATTTCAGCGCCCGCTGCTCTTTCCAGTGCTTTAATCCCTCTGAAAGTAATTTTCGTATCGAGGCTGATTTTTCAAGAGACTCTTCTTTCATAAATGTCTCAAGCTCTTTATATATCTCATCAGGAATTCTTGCTGACACGCTTATTTCAGTCATGTCTGAATTGTATACATTGCATACAGCATAAAGCTTTCTTCAGGGAAAAAATACAAACGCATTCCTTAGATTGCTCAGATACCTTAAAATATCCTCATTTCAAAATATAGTGTGATGCATTCAGGGAAAGTCTCCAGGGTCCTTCTGTTCCTCAAGAACATGGTGTATGAGAGCACGAGCCCGATGGAAATACTGCGCTTTGCTAAATACTATCGCAAGAAAGGGCTGGATGTTGTGGTTGTTCTCTGGGGTCCGATGGGTGTCATACTTGCAAAAAAAGGAAAGCGCGGCGCGCCCCCGTATGATGAGCGCGTCAGGGAATGCATGGATCTGGGTGTGAAATTCAAATGCTGCGAGCTTGCTTCTGCGATGATAGGTTTTGAGAAAGGGGAACTCATTGAAGGCGTGGAAATGATACAGTCCTTTGAAGTTGCTGACCTCATGATGCAGTACTGCGAGGAAGGTCAGCTCGTAATAAATCTATGAGCCTGATATCTTTTTAACTATTGAAAGCAATTAGCGTTTTCATGGACAGGGAACTCCTTGAAAAAATCAAAAATGGTGAACTCCATTTCCATGAGATTGATGAAATGCTCAACACAAGAGATGCAATCGAACTGAGGCGAGCTGCAGTATCAGAGACGACAGGTACAGAGTTCAGGCATATCGATAATTTCTCTTTTGATGTTGATACAGTCACAAAGCGCAACATCGAGAATATGATCGGTGCAATACAGATTCCACTTGGTGTGGCAGGACCGCTTCGGATCAATGGCGAATATGCAAAAGGAGATTTCTATGTTCCACTTGCCACCACAGAGGGAGCGCTTGTGGCAAGCACGCACAGAGGCTGTTCTGTCATCACAGCCTGCGGCGGCGCAAATGTGAGAATATTCGATGACAGGATGACCAGGGCTCCAGTTTTCAGGGCAAAGGATGTCACAGATGCGCAGAAGCTTGTGGAATGGGTCAGAGAGAATCTCATGCGCCTGAAGGAGCAGGCAGAGAAGACCACCCGTTTTGGCAGGCTGCTGGCAGTCGAACCTTTTGTGGCAGGAAGGAATGTTTATCTCAGGTTTGCCTATGATACAAAAGATGCAATGGGGATGAACATGGTCACAATCGCAACAGATGCTGCCGTTGATCTTGTTCTTTCTGAGAACGATGTTGATCTTGTAGCTCTGTCAGGCAATATGTGCACTGACAAGAAACCCGCTGCGATCAACAGTATTATGGGGAAGGGTAAGACAGTTACGGCAGATGTGATTCTTGACCGGGAGATAATATTGGAGAAACTGAAGACCACACCTCTTAGAATGGCTGAGGTGAACTACAGGAAAAATCTGGTTGGCTCAGCGCGTGCGGGCTCTCTCGGGTTCAATGCCCATGCTGCAAACATCGCAGTTGCCATGTTCATCGCATGCGGACAGGATGCTGCCCATGTTGTCGAGGCGAGCAGTGCCATAACCACCATGGAAACAGAAGAGGAAGGGTTATACTGCTCTGTAACGCTTCCCTCGCTTGCAGCAGGAACTGTGGGCGGAGGAACACATATAGGAACGCAGCAGGAGTGTCTGGCGATGCTTGGAGTGGCAGGTGCAGGAGATCCGCCTGGTGCAAACTCAAAGAAACTTGCTGAGATAATAGCAGCAGCAGTTCTGTCAGGGGAGATCTCCCTGATCGGAGCTCTTGCTGGAAGGCATCTTGCAAAAGCACATGCTGCACTGGGTAGATAGTCAATTCCCTGCGATTTATCAAAAACATTAAGTATTATACTATTAATATTATATCAAGAATAAAGAGATATTATGGGTACTGATATTAGCTCATTGGATCCTATTTCAATTTTACTTATAATAGCAAACCTTGTATTAATTCTTATTGCAGTTTTTTTATTGATCAGGCTCAGAAGAAAACAGAAAATGGACGAGTCTGAAAAAGAAAAGCGACCAGAACCTGGAATTGCTGAAATCAAACCTGAAGTTCCAGTGCTGGAATCCGTACCTGCAGTCCTCGCGCAAAAAGGAGAATCCATAAAACCAGAGACAGAACCTTTTTCATGGGTCACAGAACCTTTGCCAGAAAAGGCAGAATTCGAACAGAAGATACCTGAAACACAGACTGATTATCCAGGATCGATGCTTGCCCAGAGTTATGATGAGTCTGAGCGTAAAGATGAGTTATTTTCAACGGGTATAGAGGACACAAATCCAGATGATTCAGAATCCCTGGTTGTTGAGGATGAGAACGAGCTCAAACCTGGAGATGAGGTTTCTGAAGGCGAGGCGGCAGCTCAGCAACAAATCACTGAACTGCTGGAAAAGGAAACGTCATTTTTAGCGGGTATAGAAGATGCAAAGCCAGATGATTCGGAATCGCTGGTTGAGGATGAGAATGAGCCAGTACCCGGAGATGAGATTCCTGAAGCGGATGTGGTGGTTCTGCAACAAATTAAAGAACTGCTGGAAAAAGAAGCTTCAGAGCCTTTTTCAATGGTTGGCGAAGGAGGGTCAGAATCAACAGTTGTTGAGGTTGATGACGAGCTCAAACTTGAAGATGAAGTACCTGAAGAAGCCTTTGCAAATCCACAGAAAAAAACTCTGGCGCTGGAGAAAGAGGAGTCATTTTCAGTTCCAACGGGTGGAATAAAACCTGAGGAGAATGAGCTTGAACTTGAAGACGAGGTGCCTGAGATAGCTGATGCGGTAGATCTTGAAAGCATAAAAGAAACTCAAGTTCATGAGGATCAGGAGAAGATCGAAGAAAAAACAGAAAAGAAAAAGAGAGAGACACTTTTCTGATATGTTCTATTTAGGCTTGAAGTATTCCCATTTATCCAGTGCCTGTTTCAATTCTTTATGGTTCCTGGCATATTCCTTTAGATCAATGCCTTCCATTGAAGCTTCTATTGCCTGAATGGCAGCCTTCGCCCCTGCGCGCGTTCCATTCGGATGTCCATGTATGCCTCCGCTGACAAGCAGCGTGCAGTCATTCCCCAGGATATCCATTACTATCGGTATCAGCCCTGGATGAAGACCTCCCGAAGAAACCGGAAGTACAGGCTTGATCTTGCCCCAGTCCTGAGAAAGCATGTTTTTATCATCCACACTGGAAGCACGGAGCATATCAGCAATTTGCACAACATCTTTTTTGCTCCCGACCAATTTTCCAACCGCTGTGCCCACATGGATCTCATCCACTCCGATCAGCCTCATCAGCTTGGCTAAAAAGTACATCGATATGCCGTGCTTTGGATTCCGGTCAAAGGCAGCATGCATGGCACGGTGTGCGTGGATCGCCAGGCCAAGGTCGCCGCACTCCTCGCTTAGAGTCTGCACAGCAGCAGTACCGCAGGTGACCACATCGATCATTGCAAACCTCCAGCCTGAATCATGAAGCAATTTTGCTTTCCTGATCATTTCTTTTGTTTCGCCCGTGATATTGAGAAGAGCGTCCTTCTGCTCTCCGGTTTCTTTTTCAGCTCTATCTCTGAGTTTCGCCATCCTCTCCGCCCTGTCTTCGAATCTGTTAAAAGACGTGGATGTAAGGTTCTCATCATCTTTTACAAGATCGAATCCACCCATCCAGGTCTCGAATGCAACCTCAGCGTGTTCTGCTGCGCTGAAGCCTATCTTCGGTTTTGGCACAGCGCCTGTAACCGGTCTTTTTTCGACTTTCAGCAGCGACCTGATCCCGCTGACACCGTGTCCCGGTCCTTTGAAGCTCTTTATATACCCGGCTGGAAGTGAAGCATCGATCAGCCTCAGGTTCCGAAGTGCTTTCATGCCAAAGATATTGCCTGCAATTCCGCTCAGAAGCTGTGGTGCATTTCCTGGCTCCCAGAGATCGATCGGGTAGGCGACTTTAACATAGCTGCCATCAAGTTCAAATGCGCGTGCTTTGATCTTTTCCACTCTTTCCGGGAGTCTGTGAAGCGTGGTCCATGTACCAGCAGAGCTTTCTGAGGCGATTCTTCCCGCAGCCTCTCTTGCACTGATGCCTTTTGCAGGTTCAAAATAATACAGACTTATCAGGTCATCTTTTGCAGGGGTATAGTCAAAGTCCACAAATTCATCGTACCAGTCGATTTTTCCGGTCATCTATCTATCCTCTGTTACCTTAATGTCCAGACTGGTATATTATGTATTGCGGCGGGGGATCTTAAGAGACCACAACTTTTTTTCCCCGGTCATGTAAAAGCTCTATCAGTTCGTCCTTATCGCTGTATTTCTTCAGTTCTTTATCCTCCACCACCACGGTATGTTCGATATTTTTTGTTTTACTGGTTCCAGAAACGATCAGGAGCGACTGCGTGAGCGCCACCTCTGAAATGCTGCTCATAAGATGCGCTTTTTTGACCATCGTACCCGTGTATTCGCTCACACCTGTCAGTATTGTGGAATTTTCATCCCTGCGGCTCGTGGAAATAGATACCGCGTCGAATGGTGCCTGGGATGTTGGCAATACGTCGAACCCCATATCCCTGAGTATTGAAAAAATATTGAAAGAGCCCCTTTCAATATTTGCCTCTTTCTTGCTGTATTTCGTGTTATATTTCTCAAACAGATCAACAGAGATGGCAAAACCCCTGTCAAGTATCTCTTCAATCCTGAGGGCGACATCCACGCTCGCTGCCATTTCCCCTTCTTCATACTTGCTTATCGTCCTTCTTGAAACACCGAGCAAAGAAGCAAGGGCACCAAGAGATATGTTCTTCTTGATCCGTTCTTCTTTCAGGGTTCTTCCGTCTATGTTCACATAGAGTCCACCGTGTTCAGCGTATATCAGGGGAGGGCTGTTTTCAGCGAAATGATCATGCAAGGTGGTGGTCTCGATTGCAGGAACCCCGTATCTGAAATAGACCACACCAGCTTCAAGAGAATGGTCCCTGGTCTTTTCACCCACGACTATAGGGTTCCCGTTTAAGTGTTCTGAAAGAAACAGCATCTCGCCTGCAGTCTCTTCGTTCAGACCATCAATATTATATAGTACTTTGATTAAAAGTAATAAATCATCCCGTCTTGCAGCCAGATCAAAACTTCTCGGGCGGATATCGCATCTGTCCGAAATAATGAAGCCTGCCTTGCTTAAAATGGAGATTACTTGATTTATAAGTAATTCCTTGTTCATCAAAATTGGAATGTTTCTACTTCTATATAAATACAGAGGGTAGATTTATTATTAAAAATGGATCAGTGGATATATCCCATGATCATCGGAATCGACGATACTGACTCAAAAGAAGGCATGTGCACCACCTATCTTGGAGCTGTGCTCATTGAGAAACTTAAAAGATATGGCACGATTGAGGGCTATCCTCTGCTGGTCCGCCTTAACCCGAATATCAAATATAAAACAAGAGGCAATGCGGCAGTAGCTTTTCAGCTTGAACTGAAAAACATTGAATATACCGAGGTGATCAAACGACTCGTCATTGAAACTGTGGAAAATATGGCGATTTTCTCGGATGAGAATACCAACCCCGGGATTGTGTTTATCGAAGAATACCAGGAAGAGATGATGAACGACATTGCCAGTTTTTCCCTTCGTGCAGTTCAGGACGTGCTTGAGATCCATGAAGCAGAGGAACTACTGGATCTCTTCCATATAAGCCATAAAGGATTCAAGAACAGAAGGGGGCTTATCGGAGCCCTTGCAGCATCAGGTTTTGTGCTCTGCGGTCTTCCTGATTTTACCTATGAATTGATTGCATACCGTGAAAAAAAATCCTGGGGCACTGCAAGGGATATTGATGAGGATTCGGTATGGCACGCTGCTTCAACATGTGATACATGGGATACGGTTGACCATGAGAATAGACGCATCGTTTTTGCACCACATTCTCCTGACCCGATCCTCTTTGGCATACGCGGAGGAAGTGAAAATGCGGTCAGGCTTGCCTTTTCGTGGATAAACAGCGAGCCTGTGGAGAGATACGTGGTATACAGGACGAACCAGAACACAGATATGCATCTGGTTCAGGCGAAAATAACCGAGGTAAAAGATGACCGCTCATATGTTCTGGATGGCATCGTCAGCAGTCCCCCTGGAACAATAGAAGGCGGGCATGTCATTTTCGAATTAACAGACGGCATGAGCCTGGAATGTGCAGCCTTTGAGCCAACAAAGGGTTTTCGTGACATCATAAGAGGGCTACGCAATGGAGACCGGGTGACTGTCTATGGAAGCGTGAAAGATGGTACCATGAACCTTGAAAAAATAAGAATCAAATCACTGAACCAGTATGAATCACGTAACCCCTTCTGCTGCGGCAAACGAATGAAATCCATGGGCAGAGGGCAGGGTTACAGGTGTGAGAAATGCGGTGCGGTACATAAAGAACAGGTAAAGGAGATGATCCAGCGAAGCATCTCTTCAGGGTTCTATGAGGTTCCGCCCAGCGCAAGAAGGCATCTGGCAAAGCCTCTTGTCAGATTTCGCACGACTGCGGCAGCATCCTTTTGTGCTCGTTGGTTTTGATGAGCCATGCAAGTCTATCCACTTTATCTGGAGGAAAGATCTGTTTGACTGCTGAGATCACCATTTTCTCGTCCACGATCATGGCGAGGATCCGATCAGCCATATCATAGCTGACACCCAGCTCTTCTTCATCCTTCTGTCCTGGCCACAAGCCTGCTGTGGGTATTTTTTCAATGATCCTTGAAGGGACGCCCATGTATCTGGAAAGTCCGCGCACCTGGGTTTTATAAAGTCCGCCAAGAGGTTCTATGTCCACGCCGCCGTCGCCGTATTTTGTGAAATATCCCAGCAGCAGTTCGGTCTTGTTACCTGTTCCGATGACCATGCGATGCATGAGATTGGCGTGGTAATACAGCATGCACATGCGTATGCGCGCCTTGAGATTCCCGTTTGCAACGATGCTGCTGTTATCAAAATCCCTGATAATAGAAGAGAAAGAATGCAGAGTGTCCGAAATCTCGATGAGCCTGTAGTCTATGCCGAGAATTTTCACAACATCCAGAGCATCCTCGATGTCCTGTCCTGATGTTATCTCCTTCTCTGGCAGGAGGAGACCCAGCACATTTTCAGACCCCATAGCCGCTGCTGCAAGATATGCTGTCAGAGTTGAGTCCACCCCTCCGCTTAACCCGATGACCGCGCCTTTTGCCCCCGAGCCTGTCACTGCAGATCTAATAAAAGCGATGAGCTTATCCTTTATATTGGCATAATCCTCGTTCATCCTGGTTCTAATGGAGATGTTCTCTTATCTATTTTTGGGAGCAATACTTTCTCCGGGCTCTCCTGCCGGTAAATATGAGCGGGCAGGCTGGAATGAAAGAACTCAGAAACGACAGGCATACGTTGCTGACAGAAATTGATATAGCCTGACCCACATATTTTTCCAGCATCTCTGGGCCCCTGGCTGCTAGGGGCAGGGCCGGGATGTGGTGCGAAGTAGATTTCATCTCAGAATTGGGAGAAAACTTTGCAGGCAAAAAACGCTATCAAGCCATGTACCCTTCAGGTGCGGGGTAAAGTGACGTGCATCCATAGTACATCTTGAGCCAGAATAACAATTGTGGGTGCTAAAATTAGGGGCACGGAAGAAACTCTAAAGACAAAGGGCTGCATAAGCAATATAAGAAAAGCACACGCAGATAGATTTCGGTGAGCTTACTTTTTCAAGAAACTTAATATAGTTTATAATCAAAATATATCCTCAGTGATTTGAATGCCAGAAACAGTAAAAGTTGAAGCTGAGATAACAGCCGAGTTATCAAAGGAATTAAATAAACTCGTTAAATTGGGTATCTACCGGAATAAAGATGAAGTTATAATGGACGGTATAAGGCAGGTTCTGGAGCGCATAAGGCATCTCACGAAAGAAGAGAAGGCAATAATAGAGGATGTAAAATGGGGATTGTATGGGGATTAGGAAGGCTGTTTCTAATACAGGTCACATAGTTGTATATGTTCACCAATATATTGCTCGAAGTTCGCAAGAATATTTTAATATTTAGTAATAAGAAACATAAAATGCTATTATATGAGCCTTAATAGAATCACTATAAACCCTGAAGTCATGTCCGGTCAACCCTGTATAAGAGGTTTAAGAATCCCGGTACCTCTTATCCTGAAGTTGCTTGCAAGTGGTAAAACTATTCCTCAAATTTTAAAGGACTATCCCGAGTTAGAAGAGGAAGACATAAGGCAGGCGTTAAGTTTTGCTTCCTGGGCGACCTCAGAGAAAACAATCCCAGTGACTGCAGGAAGTTTCTTGTGGACATGCCATTGTCCCCAAAGACAGTCAAGTTTTTAAAAAATATGGGCATCGAAGAAGAACTGTTGAAAGGGGCAATTGTTATCATCGAAGATAAGGAAATCCGTATCAGAGAACTGCCAATTGGCGAAAAATGATAATTTTTTTTTAAACTCATAGCCCTGCGCCTGAATTGATAACAGAAATCAGGTAAACCTACAGAAATGCAAAACCATCGAGCATGGGCGCTGATGCCCCACAAATTTCATTCGGCCTTCGTGTGACTGAAGATTTCACGATCACTTTCACACCGCTCTGATAATCTTTATATTCTCGCAGGTGTAAGGGTATTATTGCCTCTCAACTAACAGATTAAACAAGAGGCTTGAGGAAATATATGAGTGACATAGCAACAAAAATAGAAGCCCGATTTTCAGAAATGGGCGTTAAAGTAAAGCCAAGTGAAATCGAGACGCGGCTGGACCAGCTTATCAACAAGTTCAAGGTCCCTCCAGAAGAAGCACGCCGAAATGTGATCAACTATTTTCTGAAGCAGCATAATATCCCGAAGAGTGAATTCTTTGCCATGCAGCGGGACTCACCTCAGGTAAAAATATCCGAGATCAGGGAAGATGGAAAATGGGTGGCGCTTCGAGGCAAGGTTATCCAGTTGTGGGAGACGAATCACGAATCAGTGTCTCAGGTTGGATTGCTCGGAGATGAGACAGGAACGATCAAATTCACAAAATGGACAAAAGCCGGATTACCTCAGGTCGAAGAAGGTAAAAGCTACCAGTTTAAGAATGTCATCACTTCTGAATGGCAGGGTCAGTTCAGCGTCAAGCTCAACAGGACGAGCGAGATCGTGGGTATAGAAGAAGATATCGAGGTCGGATCAACGCCTGTTGAGTTCAGAGGTGCGGTCGTGGATGTCCAGAACGGATCGGGTCTGATAAAGCGGTGTCCTGAATGCAACAGGGCGCTTGTGAAAGGAGCATGCGGCGAGCATGGAAAAGTCGAAGGTATCTATGATCTCAGGGTGAAAGCAGTGATGGACGATGGAGAGAAAGTTCAGGACATTCTGCTGAACAGGGAGATCACAGAGTCCATGATCGGAATAACGCTTGAAGAAGCAAAAGAGATGGCGACAGAAGCGCTTGATCAGGCTGTGGTGCTTGACCTGATAAAAAGCAAGCTTGTAGGCAGGTATTTTGTGGTCTCTGGAGCAAAGCTTGATCGTTTCATCCTTATCGAGACGATCAGACAGGATGTAAGATCCGTGGACGAGGAAATAAAGAAGCTGCTTGATGCGCCGCTGGCAATGGAGGCATAGATATGGCGGATGGTGGATTTGTGCGCGAGGTAGCGCACCGCATCTTTGCAGCTGAGTTCAGGGAATCAAATCTGCAGGCAAGGGAAGGGCAGGACCAGTACTCGCCCCAGTACCTGCTCACGCCTACCGGTGCAAAGGTCAACCGGGTATTCATCGTCGGCACTCTCACTGAGAAGGAAGATGTGGGAACAGACGCTGAGTTCTGGCGCGGACGCATCGTTGACCCGACAGGCGCGTTCTTCGTGACCGCAGGTCAGTACCAGCCCGAGGCAGCGCAGGTTCTGGCAAGGACCACGCCGCCCGAGTTCGTTGCTGTCATAGGCAAACCCAATACCTATACTACAAAGGAAGGCAACATGCTTACCTCGATAAGGGCTGAGTCCATCCAGGTGGTGGACGCTGCAACCCGCGATGCATGGGTTCTCGATACTGCGAAGCATACCACGGCACGGCTTGAGAAGCTGAAAGGCAGCGAGCCTGATGCTGTAAAAGCGAAGGAGCATTACTCCACGAACATGGATACCTACAGGGCGATGGTGGCAGCTGCGCTTGAGTCTATGAGGGCACGATAAGGGGTGCCCTTTATTTTTATTTATCACCCACCAAAAAGCTTTTTATACTTTCACAGAATAAACATATTGAGGCCTTAATAAGTTATCGGGACTCAAAGAGGTGGCATGTTATGAATGAAGAACCGGGTGAAATGAAACAGCTATTTGTATATGAACGTAAAGCGAGCAGGTTAGAGCTTTTTATCAGGATTCTGTACTCGATCGCAATAATGATAGTTCTGTATGTATATGGGATCATCGCAGGAATATGCCTGATCATTCAATGGTTCGTGATATTGATTCTCGGACGAAGAAGCGAGGGATTAGGCAATTTCATTAAAGGGTATCTTGAATACTATGTGCATGTGATAAGCTATATGTATATCATGACAGATAAGAGACCTGGAGTAATGCCGGCACCAGTAAAAATATTTGAAAAATAGTATTTTGAGGCTTCGAAAAAATTATGTACTTGGCTTGAGTGTTAGCGACAGGTTATGTTTCTAAAATTCAAAGATGAAGTCTCTTCAGCACTATCGAATGCTGTGGCAGATGCAGGATTCGAAATCGATGACATGGCGCTTGAAGAATCGCCTCATGCAGATATAGCATCATCTGTTGCTTTCAAACTCGCCCCGAAATACAGGCGCAGCCCGAAAGAGATATGCGGAGAAGTTTATAAGAACATAAAGATACCTCCCGATTCCCTCATTGACAGGGCTGAGATGACAGCTCCTTATATCAATTTCTTCGTAAGCCGCAATTTCTTAAACGAGACCATTCTCAGGGTGCTGCTTGAAAGGGATTTTTTCGGGAACCTCCAGCATACAGGGAAGGTCATACTTGAGCACACATCAGCGAATCCAGATGGTCCTCTTCATATCGGGCATATAAGGAACTCAGTGATAGGCGATACGCTTGCCAGAATATTGAAACGTGCCGGCCATGATGTGGAGGCGCAGTATTATATTAATGATATGGGACGGCAGATCGCTGTCGTTGTATGGGGGCTTTTGAATTTCAAGTTCGATAAAACCAGAAAGAAAGACCATGCGATCGCAGAGGTATATATCAATGCCAACAGGTCTCTTGTGGATGAAAAAGAACATTCGCCAGAAGTGGATGCCATCATAAAGAAGTATGAGACCGGGGATGCGGAAACGGTCACAAAATTCAGGGATGCGATTGATACAGCAATGGATGGAATAAAGGAATCCCTGAAGCGCATGAACATACACCACGATGCATTCATCTGGGAATCGCAGTTCGTGCGCTCAGGCGAGGTTAACAGGATAGTTGAACGAATCAAGAAACTAAACCGTGCAATGATAAAAGAGGGGGCGCTGATGGTGGACCTCAAGGACACGGGAATTGAGAAACCACTGGTGATACAGCGCTCTGACGGCACCACTCTATATACCACGCGCGACCTTGCTTACCATGAATGGAAATCCTCGAACTGCGACAGCATGATAGATATCCTGGGAGCGGATCACAAGCTCATCTCATCACAGCTCAAAGCTGTGCTTCGCATCCTTGGCATGAAAGAACCTGAGATCGTGATCTTTGAATTTGTTTCGCTGCCCGAAGGTTCGATGAGCACGAGGCGAGGTGTTTTCATATCTGCCGATGAGGTTCTTGACCAGGTGGAGAAAGCAGCTTACGAGGAAGTGAATAAAAGACGACCTGATACTGATGAAGAGTTTAAAAAGAAAGTGGCAAAGATGGTTGGTATAGGAGCAGTGAGGTACGACATCGTGCGAGTCTCGCCTGAGAAAGCAACCACATTTGACTGGAAAGAGGCGCTCGACTTTGAAAAACAGGGCGCACCATTCATCCAGTACTCACATGCCAGGGCATGCAGCATCATCAAGAACGCACAGGATGAAGGGATCGTGTACGAGAACTTTGACACCAATCTTCTTGTCGAAGAAGAGGAGGTTGCACTGATAAAAAAGCTTGCGATTTTTGAAAATGTCATAGACAGCGCAGCACATGAACTGAAGCCCAACATTGTGGCAATCTACGCCAGAGAACTTGCAGATGCCTTTAACCAGTTCTACAGGTATGTGCCTGTGATCAGTGCCGAGCCGGATTTCAGGGCTGCTCGCCTGGCTCTTGTCGAGTGCTCCCGCATCGTGCTTGCGAATGCGCTTGATACACTGGGTATAGAAGCGCCAGAGTCCATGTAGTTATGAGAATCATCTCGGTGGTGGGTTACAAAAAAACCGGAAAAACTGCGCTGGTAGAACGTCTTGTAAAAGCTCTCAAGAAAAACGGAAAAGTGGGGACAGTGAAACACCTGCATGAGACCAGGATAAACACACAGGGCACAGATACATGGAAACATATGCAGGCTGGCGCTTCTGTCGTGATCGGCGTCACACCTGAGGAACTTGTAAAATTCTCGCAAAAGAATAATCTCACATCTGCTCTTGATGAACTTGCGGATGCAGGGATGGACTTCGGATTGGTCGAAGGGTTCAAGGACAGCATACTTCCAAAAATAGCGCTTGGGGATGTGGAAGCATCAAACGTTGTCAGAAGAATATATGACATAGAGAGTTCGGATCTGGAAGAGCTCATCAAGATCATTTTCAACCAGCCAGAATACCACACGCTTGAATCGCTGATCCATAAGCTGAAAAGCTCGAAAGACTTTGAAAAGGCAGGAGCAATCGGTACGTTCACAGGTGTTGTCAGAGCAGAAACCCGGGGCGTGCGTACCGAGTTCCTTGAATTCGAGGAATACAGAGAAATAGCTTTGCAAAAAATGAACAGGATCTGCAGTGAACTCAGGGAAAGAGAAGGGATCATAGACGCAGTCATGCATCACAGAACAGGAATCATTGCACCTGGTGAGGACATTGTTTATATCGCTGTTGCAGCAGCTCACAGGGACGAGCTCTTTCCAGTATTGAGAGAAGCTATCGAGAGGTTGAAGATGGAAGTCCCGATCTGGAAGAAAGAACATACCTTAAAAGGTGAGTGGTGGGTACGTGAAGATAAGGGAAGTCCTGATCAATGAAAAGACATGAAGCTGATGATCTTTTCCAGATCCACATTCTTCTCCACAAGCGATAAGATTTTTTCATGTCTTCCGTATGCCGCCGATACATGGGGTACTATACCAAGTATGGGAACGCCGGTCAGATCTTCGATCACTTTCGGGTTTGTTTCTTCTGCTATGCCGCCTTTAAAGCAGTTTATTATCACCCCGATTATCGTTATTCCTGATCTCTGTGCATGTTCGATGGTCAAAAAGGTATGGTTTATCGTCCCAAGACCTGTGCGTGCCACAACGATCGCAGGCACGCCCAGGCAATGTATCAAATCAGAAACAAGGGTTTTATTCTTTAATGGAACAGCTATTCCACCCGCCCCTTCCACGATTACGATATCGTGCCTTTTCTCAAGCTCAGAGTATGCTTCTTTGATCCGCCTCAGATCAACCACCTTTCCCTCGATCTGTGCTGCCACACCCGGTGCAAGCTCCTCCTTAAAGAGAAAAGGACAAACCAGCTCTGCTTCATCAGAACCTTCTATCGCAGATATCATCACCTCGCCGTCCTGAGAATAAAGTTCACCATTTCTTATCCCTGCGCCGCTCTGTACAGGCTTCATTACCCCGACATCATAGCCGCGCCTCTTCAAAGCACGAGCAAGCCCTGCCGAGATCATGGTTTTCCCGATGCCTGTATCAGTTCCTGTTATGAATATCCCTGTCATGACCCGTATTTTTCCCATACTATGGCATCAAGCGCAGCTGCGGTTTTCATTGTTATCTCTCCATCTCATGAGCAGCCACTTCATCTTACGAATCTTGGCATTATCTCAGCCGAACCAAACACACCATATATACCTCTGGCATGGAACTCAAGTCCGGCTTTCATCCATCCAAGTGCGGGACCCACAACGTTGGAAGCCATCGTGGTCTCATCACCCAGGATGAACCTGTGGCTTGAAACATTTCCATCAAATGTCTTTCCTGTCAGGGTCATTGTGGTGCTGACCGGCTTTTCCAGATTCCTTGTGTCCACTGTGCCGCCTACTTTTACTTTTTCCCTTGACAGTATCCCTGCCCTTTCAAGAAGAACATCGTCCGCATGTTCCATGTCGTGCAGGCGAAGTATGCCTTTTCTCCTGTCAAGCTCTTCCTTGATCTCTGCACAGGTCATACCTGCTGCTTTTTCAAGATCAAAACCTTCAAGATGCGCTATATCCTCCCGTATAGTGGCTCTGTAGGACTCCCAGTTCGCCACGCCAACCCCAAAGTTGATGTCCACGCCCGTCACTTCAATAAAAGAATTGGCCGCGATCGCGGCTGCGCATGTAAGCAATCCCGGAGTTGCGCCTGCTCCTGTGATATACGTGATGCCCGATTCTCTTATCATGCTGTCGAGTTCAAAGATCTTCTCAACTGCACCGGAGCGCTTCAGTGCATCCACGATCACGCCGCTGTAACCCTGCTCTGCAAACCTTGATACTACCTCTGGTATGAACTCATCTGTCAGGTTTGGAAGAGCTAGAAAGATGCCGTCAAAGTTTGCGGAATTCTTTACGATCTCGCCTATGGCATCATCTGATTTCATTCCTATATCGCCTGGCTTTTTGTTTTCAAGCAGCTCTGGATCAATCCCTTCAAGATCCACGACATACCCGGTTTTATCTGCAATTCCTGCAAGCCTCATCTCTTTTTTCATTGCAAGCATCCTTGCAGCTGCTGTTCCAAGCCCGCCTGCACCCAGAACAGCTATGTTCGCAACTCTATCTTCTGATCTTTTGATATGTAACACCTGTTGTTTCATTTTTATTCTCCGATAATATCATTAAAATGAAGCCCTCCGGGTACAAGCCCGAGGTCATGGATCATCTGGATATCAGCTTCAGGCGCTCTTCCCAGGGTGGTGAGATAGTTACCGAGCAGCAGTCCGTTTGCACCTGCAAGAAGGGAAAGTGACTGCAGATCCCTCAAGTTTTTCTCTCTTCCGCCCGCGATCCGTATGTTCTTTTCAGGAAGGATGAGGCGAAAGATCGATATCGTCTTCAGTATCTCAAGAGGGCTTAAAGGTTTTTTATCCATAAGAGGCGTGCCTTTTACCGGATCCAGGATATTAATGGGCACAGAATCTATATCCATTTTCGAAAGTGTGAACGCAAGCTCAACCCTGTCCTTAATCGTCTCTCCCATACCGATTATTCCGCCGCAGCAGACCTCAAACCCTGCTTCCCTTGCGATCTCTACAGTTCTTATTTTCTCTGCATACGTATGTGTGGTGCATATGTTGTGGAAAAAGTTCCCGGAGGTCTCAAGATTGTGGTGTATCCTTGTGGCGCCTGAATCCCTGAGCGCAGCCAGGCTTTCCTGCGTCAGCGCTCCCAGGGAAACGCAGATGGATAGGCCGGTTTCTTTTCTGATCCTGCGGATTGAACTCTGTATCTTTTCAAATTCCTCGCCTTCCACATCTTTCCCGCTCGTGACGATGCAGAACCTTGCCGCGCCCTCTTCCTCCATAAGGAGCGCCATGTTGAGCAGCTCTTCCTCATCCAGCAGTGGATAGGGAGTTATATCAGCGTCGCTGTGTGCGGACTGGGCACAGAACTTGCAGTCCTCAGGGCACAGACCGCATTTCGCATTGACGATCGAGCACAGGTCAACGCTGTTCCCGAGCCTTGCTCTCAATCTATTCGCCAGCGAAAAAAGCTCCATGCATTCATGTCCCTGCAGGCTCATGAGTTCCATGGCTTCCGCAAATGTGATGGACCCGCCTTTTTCGAGCTTTTCACTGATCTTTTTCAACATGATTGTCAACTTTTTTATCCGACATGGTTGACAATCCATTAAAATCTTGTGCTC
>JAPZAV010000099.1 GCA_027460465.1 Candidatus Methanoperedens sp.
TCCCGTAATTCGGATTGCTCGGGTTGTGGCATCTGTTGCAGTCTTTGTTGTACGCTGACGCATCCGCGCTGTTCACGAAACCGAACCTTGGCAAGGGTGTCTGGTTCACTGTGGGTTTGATGAGCGATGTGTTTGTACCGTAATGGCTGACGCTGCCGTTAGTCGAACCGCCTGGATTCGTGGAAAGATTCGTCTGGGAATCAATGAACGGTCTCAGACTGTTGTTATGGCAGACAGAGCAGTAAGCTGTCGTCGATAAATATGCATTTTCATTTCTTGTTGGGAGCCTTGGGGGGATATGACTGGATGTCAGAGGAGCTGAGAAATTTCCCTTTATATGGCAATCTGTGCATGATTTCGGCGATCTAACACCGTCCGGGTGACCTCTTTCAGGCAGTTCGCTGAAATCAACCCTGTTATCTGATGAGAGCGTATTGTTGGTATGGCAGCCCCAGCATATGCGGTTTAGAGCATCCAGAGGTCCAGTGGCAGAATTGCTATTCAATTTATAATGAATGTATTCCGAACTGTTCAAGGACAGGACATCCACAGAAGCCCTTCCCGAACCTGTGTGGCAGCTTATGCAATTCGGTCCTCCTCCACCTATGAGGCTTTCATCATGTATCCTGCCGCTGCCGTGGCAGGTGCTGCACTGCCTCCCTGCATCATGGGTTATTCTGGTATTATCAGGGTTCCTGAACACAGAACTGAACTCGCTTGTGTTCTGATGGCAGTATGAGCAGTTGGTTCCGTCTGCGACCTTCATATCTGTGCGTTTCCTTCCATAGTAATACGGGCTTGTTGGTCCTCCGAAAATACCATTTCCATCAGAATCGAATGTCCCGGTATCAGTGTCATTGTTGGGCAGAATCATGCTCGATCTGTTCTGGTGGCATTCAAGACAGGATAGTACATTTGTGGCTGCTCCGGTTACTGCACGAATATCCTGACCGTTTTTGAAGTGCTCATCTGCAATAGGTGCGCCGAAAATCCCTGCTACTGTCCCGTTTTTAAGATGACAATCCGTGCAGATATAAGGTTTATCGAATATATCTCCCATGCCTGATGGTTCAATGCCACCTGTCTGATGGCAGCCCCAGCAGACCTCATTGATGTTTCCTGTCCTGTTATTCAGCTGTCCATGTATGCTTTGTCTTGTCACCTTGAAGTCAACGTGATGTTCGGCACTGCCGCCAATATCATGGCATAACTTGCAGTCAGGTCCTCCTCCACCTGTAATGTTTCTGCTGTGCCATGTGGGATTATCATTATTTGATGCATGGCATGAACTGCACACGCCAGTTGGATTATGGTTCACTGCACGGTCATGGCATATAGTGCACTGGGATCTCTTGTACTCCAGAGTTCCTCTCTCCAGTGAGAGATTTCCCGGAACAAGTGCTTTTGGATAACCATCTACTTTCTTTCCCGGTGTATGGAACACGGTATTGGTGTTCCTGGTGCCTGGAGTATTTGTCATCTTGGTTACCACTTGCGTGGTCTTATTCATATGACAGTTCATGCAATTTACTGAACTCGTGGTATTTCCATGGGCACCAACAAAACCTGGAGAAATAGTGGGTGGATGGCAGCCGCTGCAGTAATTATCAGAATCTGAATTATAGAATGGAACCTTCTTTGTTAAATTGATATCATGCAGGTCTTTGATCTGTGAACCTCCATTTCTATGGCAGTTAGGATTGGAACACTCCTGAGCATCATGCACGCCAAGCTGATAATTCAATCCATATTTCTGACCTGTAGCTGAATTATTGTGGCAATTAAGGCAATAAACCGACTCTGTACCTCCGACCTGCAATTTTGATGTATTTGCATAGTGAGAAACTCTTCCGATATTGAAATCTGGATCAGAATTGTTCGTGTTCGTGGAAATGTTGGTCTGAGTATCAATAAAAGGTCTTATACTGTTATTATGGCACTGCACGCATGTATATTTAGTTTTCAGTTCATCGCCTGCAGGATTGTGTTCACTGATCAATGGAGCATTGAACTTGACCGTACCTTTATGACAGGCCGTACAGTTCCTTGGCGTTCTGACACCATCTGGATGACCGCTCTGGGGCAGTTCGCTGAAATCAACTTTCTTATCAGATGCGACCGTATCATTGGTATGGCATCCCCAGCAGATACGGTTGACACTGTTCAATGAACCTGTATTGGAATTGTTGTTCAGGTCATAATGGATGTAGTCAGGATTGTTCATGGACTGGACATCTACCTTTGCCCTTCCCGAACCTGAGTGGCAGCTCACGCAATCAGGACCGCCGCCGGCGATCAATGATGAGTCGTGTATTCTCCCTTTGTTTGATCCCTGCTCCCTGTGGCAGTTAAGGCAACTCTGACCATTATCATGAGTGATCTGAGTATTGCTGTTCTTCTGGAATACATTATTGAATTCGCTTGTGTTCTTATGGCAGTAAGCACAATTTGTTTCATTTGTTGCATTGAGCATATCTATCCGTTTCTTGCCATAGTGCGAGACCAGTGAATAATTGGTAAAAATATTGTCTGGAGATAGGTAGTTCACCTTCATCTGTGTCTTATTGTGGCATATTATACATGCTTGCAGACTGCCATTTCCCACCAATGCCCTGATGTCCTTGCCGGAAGGATAGTGTTCATCTACAATAAATGCACCGTATGCACCTGCTTTCTGTCCTGAAGATAGGTGGCAGTCTATGCATTTGTAGGGTCTATCGAAAATATCTCCCATGCTGTTCAGCGGTTTACTGCCATCGCTCTGGTGGCATCCCCAGCATTTGCTATTGGGATCAGCCGGAGTCCTGGGATTGAGATTTGCATGGATGCCAGCAGCTATGGAATTTCCGTCAACCCTGTGGATCGCAGACCCTGTGGAATCATGGCATATCAGGCAGTCAGGTCCACCTGCTGCTTTACTTATATTGTGGAAGTCAGTGGTGTTATGGCAGGAATTTGCACAGTCTGCAGTGGGATGCTGGGTGTTGTATTTGCCGGCTGGATCAAAGTTGGTCGTATATGCCAGGGGATCCCTGGTTTTAAGACTTCCCAGGGATGTATTGGCAGGTCCGGTCTTATGGCATTCTGTGCAGTCAGACCGGCTGGCTGTGATCGCACCTGAACTTCCGCGGTTCTTATATGTGCCATCTTTTCCGAGGATCTGTATCTTATGTGCGTCCTGAGAGTGGCATGCAGTACAGTAAACAGGATTGGTCTGTGAATGCTTCTTTGGCTGGTGGCAAGATGTGCACTGCGAATCCTCAGTAACCTTGTTCTTGGACATGGTGGTAATATCAGGCTTTGTGACATTGTGCATCGGACCGTGACACACCGTACACGGGATGTCCTGGATCGTAGCTGAAGTATGTGCCCTGGCACCAGTCAGCGGATTCGATAAAAAGGTCGCAGCGGTTGGAATCCCATTGACCAGTGATCTGATACCTGGATTTAGATCCTGAGCAGAATAATTAACATAAATTCTGGGCGATGTGGCAACAACAGTTTCCCGCATTACATTGGGATTGAAAGCAGTTGCTCCCTGGTGGCAGCCCGATGCATCGCAGGATTTTATGGTCTGAGAGCCCCGTTCTGATGTCCCTATGATGCTGTGGCAACTGGCACATGCCAGATTGGCATGTACTCCGTAGGTCGAAGGAGTTCCTTTTCCTGGGTATGAATTACCATCGATTTTATTTGCCTGCCCGAGATGAAGATCTCTATCATATGAGTTGTGGCATGCCCAGCATTCTCCTTCCACCAGATCCTTCCCGCTCAGATGATGATCTGTATACATGGTATTATGGAAATCCCTGCCTGTGATATAAGGGGAATAAGGGTCATAAGGAGAAAGTTTGTCTCCAGATTTGACTTTATCTGGATATCCCTTGGTCTCAGCCTTGTTAGAATACGGATCTCCATGGCAGTTCTGGCATCCCCACCAGTTATAAACGAAATTCGAATCTGAACTTACAGCTACTCCATTGACTGTCGCTCTCGCGGTTATTTTCCACCTTCCATACTGCTGCTCGCTGTTCAGGTCAAAGGACGCTGTGGCAAGACCGTTTGCATCGGTCACATTTGTCTTGCTGTTGGTATCGCTTTTAAGAGTCCTGGCAGAAGCATCATCCCAGTCAAGCACAGCAAAAGTAACTGTTACTCCACTCTTGGGAAGCCCTTTTTCATCAAGAACAAGCGCCACACCGCGGATAGTGGTGGATTCACCCTTCCAGACATCCGAGTTCCAGCTTTTCGGTACACCGAAACCAAAACCAGTATCCGCTTTCGCTGTGACACTACTAAAACCTGAATTGGGATCATCGAGAATTACGTACCTGTTCGTTGTGAGCTTTATCTGAGGATTTGCTGCTGCTGCGACCTGAATAAAAAATAATGAAAACAGGATGAATAATATCAAACCTTTCCCTGCGTGTTTCAAAAATGATATCTGATATCTTCCAGTTGACATGTCCTATCCTGTATAATCCAATAGCTCACGGTATTATTATAGCTTTTCTTTATAATTATGATGATGGCTTTTTCAGCATTCTTATCAAAAAAATAGCCAGAAAGGTGAAAAGACCAAGCTCAACGCCTGATTCTTTTCTTTTTTCGTATTCTATCGTCCTTATCGAATTATTTCTATCGTTCTGATCTGAAATTCTGGTGATATTGAACTCGATTCTGTGCGTTTTTGAAAAGTCAGAATCCGGAGTTCCGTTCATCAGCCATATACCCCTGCCTGTTCTTGCGGACGTAAAGGCGTAGATGAAAGTTCCATTTCGATCCTGGATCATGGATTTGTAGTCGGTCTTGAAGTATCCTTCCTCACTGTAATTTGACAGGAGTATGGAATCTGTCCAGTCTGTACCGTTCTTCGAGCCCATGATGCCGAGTTCTTCAGAGCCAGTGATCCCTGTCATATGCGGGATCCAGAATGTACCATTTTTATCCTGTAAAAAGAATGGATAGTTGACATTATAACTCAGGTTCGTTACCTCTGCAATATCAGACCAGTGTATTCCATCCTCGGATCGCATCAAAAAAACATCATACTTGTTCAATGAAGGCTCATGTCTTTTGCGAGTATCCCGGTCAAACATCATCCAGTATTTTCCTTTTTGATCCTGGATCATGATCGGAAAAATATCACTTTCAGGCGCATCCGTGATCCTGATCGGCACCGACCAGTTGAATCCATCATCTGAATATTTCATATAGATATCGAGATCATTTATAGACTCATTTGTATAGGATGAGTAAGTAATAAAATATCGTCTATTCTCGTCCTGAACAAGGTAAGGGTATGCATCGACAACCGGGGTATCTGTGATGCTGACAGGGTTTGACCAGTTTGTACCATTATCAGAGTAGACCAGCTTTATATCATAATTGAAACTCAGGGTGCTTCTCACTTCCACAAGAGATGCATATACGATCCAGAACCTTCCGTTTCTATCCTGGATCAAATTCGGTGCATAATCTGTTCGATTCGAGACCGTGACCCGATAAAAACCTTCCCAGCTTATGCCGTCAATTGAGCTCATGATCCAGATATTCTGAGGGTTTGTCCAGGAATTGAAGGCTATCCAGTAGCTCCCGTTATTATCCTGTATCAGGGAAGGACGGTCTGAATCTCGTAGAATAAAATATGGCTCATTCCATGCAGCGATGGCTATTCCAGTAATTGAAAGCAGAATTATCTGTATGAGAAATAGTCTTGATATGATATTTTTCATGATGTGAGATAGCTTGTATGAAGCCCGGAGTATACATATCCTATGCCGAAGAGAGAGAACGCAAGTACGAATATACTAAAAATAATCAACCATGCTATTCTCTTTCCTGACCATCCAACATTCATCCGAAGATGCAGGCAGATACCATATGTGAACCAGGTTATAAGAGACCAGGTCTCTGTGGGGTCCCATCCCCAGTACCTTCCCCATGTCTGGTTCGCCCATATTGCGCCTGCACCTATCATTATTGTCAGAAACAGCAGCCCTGAAGCTACAAATCGATACATCAGATCGTCCATGACCTTCAACTCAGGCAATCTATCATAAAATGAGTTCTCATCTGTTCCTGACCTGTTTGAATGCCTCTCCTTGAGTATATAGAGAGCTGCAATCCCCACTGCCACAAGTATTGATCCAAAAGCGAGTTTTGCAAATCCCACATGAGCGATCAACCAGTAGCTGCGAAGAGAAGCCGGGATCAGTTGAATGTCCCTTGAATATGTCGAGCCTATGCCCATTATCAAAAAAGCTACCGGCATTGCAATGAAGCCCGCGATCTTTATCTTTTCATATTTCTGCTGCGCGAGCAGAAAGAGGGCGACCGAGACCCAGGCGTATGAAGATAAGACTTCATACATGCTGATATAAGGTCCATGTTCTGCTGTTATCCATCGAAGTGCGACAGATACGCTGTGGAACAGCAATCCAAGAAGAGCGCTATTGATAGCGAAGTTTAATTTTTTTTCTTTCTTGAAGACAAGACAGTATATATAGATCACCGAACTGATCGCATAGAATGTCGCCGCGGTCAGATACAGGATCCAGTCAATCTGTGCCATTGGACAACCTCTCTTTGATATTATTTACCAGACTACAATACTCTTCTTTATATAAAAACCTGAACTTATCCGCCCTTCCTCCGAGATAGATCTTCGTTTCGTCATCCTCTTCTATGATTTCTGCATATACCCTTTTTGGAACAATGAAAAAGATCATCACCAGACTGAAAGTTATCAACCCGATCCCTGTATATACAAGAATGGTTCCGTCATCCTTGACAACATAAAAATTGCTCCAGTATTTGATATCATAAAACCCCAGATACTTGTCAGATATCTTCACAGTGTCATTGAGTCTCATGGTGCCATCATAGATCTCTTTTCCTCTGTCAAATACCTTCAAAAACAGGACAGGCACCTGTTCAGTTTGAGATGCCGTGATTTTTTCTGAAGTTAAATTGGCTGTCATGTATACCATCAGCCCACCTTCAATCCCTGTATCACCAATATCAAAATATGCAGTATATCTCCCGCTGCTATCAGTATCTGAGGCAGCTATGTATGATCCTGAAAATACCGTGCCATCCTGATTCAGTAAGATCAGTAATGGTGCAAGACCATAGACATTTCCAAGAAATGTATACCCATCATAATCCACGAGGTTATTCAGATAAACCACGCCGGTTTTCATTTTTTTTCCGTTCTCGGAAATTGACAGCTTCCCTGCAGGGCCTCGCGGGGTTCCTGTCTCATCTTTATAATCAGGATAGAACTTCTCCAGAGTTATATCGAACTTTTTATGATTTTCATTGAAAAAAGGACCTTCGTTGATAAACATATAATTCTCATGATCCTCTGAAAGTAATTGACCTTCTATCAATCTCATATCTCCCTCCATCCTTCCTATGCTTCCGTATACTGAAGCCAGTATAATGAACAATATGCAGATATGAAATAATGGTATACCAAGCACGCCATGTCGAGCTTTTTGCGCAAAAATGCGATTCTTATCATGGAATACTCTGTATCCGTTTGACCTGAGTACATCGTCAATCTCGGAAATCGCACGGTTTTGTGCTTTTCTGGTCATGAGCACAGTATTATTTTCAAGTTCTTTGATGTACGCCATGCTTTGAAATTGCGAGGCGCTATTCAGTCTTCGCAAAGCGCTGCTCAGCATTGTTTTTGTGCAGAAAATTGTGCTGATGAAAAGAAGTGACAATATACCCAGGAATATAACAGAGGAAAAAAGATTTGTGAACCCGATTCCTTCAAAGATAACTGCCTCTTCAGGATGGTTGTTCTTCCAGGTATTATATACCTCAGGTTTGAGCTGCGATTTCTGGGGGATATGGGTCCCGATTATTGAAAGCAGGATAATGATAAAAATAAGAATAATCGCAAGTTTTTTTGATTTAAGAAAAGCAGAAATTCTTTTTCCAGTATTAGAATCCATTATTCCATCTTTCCTGAATATAAAATATAGATTTTATTTAAAACGGGTTAAGTATATATAACTTTGCGGACGATGTAAATAAAACGAAATGACGCCAGCAAACAAACTTATCTCCTTTGTTATTCTTGGAATCATTCTGATTTTCATGGGTTACTGGTGGGAGAATTCAAATTCAAGTACGAATTCAGATTTTATCAATCTTGGCAAAGTGTCATTTCATACTTCGCTGGATCCAGGGATCAAAGAAGCAAAGAACCTGAGTAAACCTATATTTCTTTATTTCAGATCAGAAACATGTTACTGGTGCATCAGGTTTGAAGAAGAGGCGTTATCTGATAAAAGGATCATCGAGATGCTGGATAAGAATTTTGTTCTCATATCCATTGATATATTCGAACAGAAGAATGTTTCTATAAATCTCAATGTCAGAACTACCCCGTACATGATTTTCTTTACAAAGGATGGTGAAGAGATCTCAAGGATACCTGGCTACCTTCCTGCAGATGATTTCCTTGCCAGGCTGAAAGATGTCCTCGAAAAACAGGAACTCAAGCAGAGTCTTTATTGATATATTTTTCAATAAATCTTTTTGCCCCGGGAGGCATCTCTCCTTTCATCTGGCTGGAAAGATACGAGTTATTTACAAGCAGGCGCGTGACCTCTATCATATAACTTTTCTTGAACTTGCTCATTTCGTCTATCTTTTCGAGCTTTTCGATGTAGAACTCCCTGAATGCCCTGAGCAGATTTCTATTCAGTTCCTCCCTTGTCATGTTCAAAGGCCTGACTATCGGTTCAACAAGGTTATATTTTGAATAATCAAATTCTTCAATATAAGGTTCAAGTTCAGGATACACATCAGAATAAGGCCAGGGGGCTATTGCAAGGAAGAATGCAAGATCGGGATTATAGTATTTGGCGAGCTCCAGAGCGGATTCAATAGACCCTGGCGTCTCGTCCGGCATCCCCAGGACGAAAGAGGTCTCGGAAATGATCCCTGCATTATTGATCAGGTCAATTGCCTGCTTAGATTCCTCTATTCTGAGATTTTTTTTGTACCTGTCAAGAGCATCCTGGGTTGCTGCTTCGGCGCCGACATAGATGTGAAGGATGCCTGCCTTCGCATATCTATCCATTATATCCTTATCACGCAGTATATCTTCCACCCTTGTCTCCATGAGGATCTCAAGGTCGAGTTTTCTCTCGATGAGAAGATCAAGGATCAGCTCCCATCTCTGGCGGTCACAGGTCGGGGTTTCATCAGCGATCATAGCCACATCCACGCCATATGTACTGCTAAGATGCTCAAGCTCGTCAACGAAGTTTTGAGGGCTGCGTGCTCTCCATTTCTGCCTCCAGAAAAGCCGCTGGGAACAGAAAGTACATTGCTGCGTACATCCTCTGGAAGAACTGACGACAGCGAGGGTTGAGTTTTTCTTTGTCTTGAATGAATAATCCTTCCACTCTACAAGATCCCATGCAGCCGGCAGAGCATCCAGGTCTGATATCAGAGGTCTCTCTTCTGAGCATATGATCCTGCCATCGTTTACATATGCGATCCCTGGCACATCCGGGATCTTTCCTTCAAAAACCTGATCAAGAAGGTCGGTGGTTGTGATCTCACCCTCACCTCGAATTATATAATCCACTGTATTACCATCTTTTTTAAGCACGTCTTCCCAGCAAAAGGTGGGATGGATCCCTCCGAGAAATGTGATTATTTCCGGATCTATCTGCTTGGCTATTTTTAGAACCCTGATAGCGTCATAAAGGCTTGAGGTGTATGCTCCGGTTCCAACAGCATCAGGATCATGATCCTTTATCCTGTTCCTGATGTCATCGAAGGAGTGGAACTTTGACATTGCGTCGTAGATCTTTACACTGTAACCAGCATTTTGCAGACCGCCTGCGATATACACCATGCCGAGCGGCATCCATGTGCCTGCAGACTCAAGCACGCCGCAGTGATATGGAGGTGTTATTAAAAGTATGCTTTTTTGCATTATCACCACTTGAGATCCGCATCTTTGATATGAATTTCAAACATGATCATATTTATTAAATTATAAAATTACTCTTTAATAAGGTGTTCAAGCTATAAATTTGCTTTGTTGGAAGAACGCAGGAAAAACTCTTGAGATTATTGTAAACTTTTTACTGGATTCTCAACCGTTATCGGGAGAGTGAAGGTAAAGGTACTTCCCTTGCCATACCTGCTTTCAACAGAGATCTTACCCCCATGGAGTTCCACAAGCTCCTTTATTATTGCAAGTCCAAGCCCCGTGCCTTCATATTTTCTGGCCATCCCTTTATCAAGCTGCTCGAACTTCTGGAAGAGCTTTTTCAAATCCTTTCCCTTTATCCCTATACCAGTATCTGCAACAGAGATCTTTGCAATTTCCCCTTCTTTTCTGGTTGTTATGGTGATTGTTCCCCCTTTTTCCTTACTGAATTTCACTGCATTGCTTATGAGATTGAAAATAATTTGCTTGAACTTCAGCCTGTCAGCCTCTATGATATCGAGCTCTGGATCAAATTGCTTTTTAAACTTTATGTTGCGCATCGCCGCTTTTTCTCTTAAAAGGTTTGAAACCTCGTTTATGATCTCTGATACAGATATTTTTTCGATTACAAGTTCAAGCTTTCCTGCTTCTATTTTTGCCAGGTCAAGGATGCTGTTGATCAGGTCAAGCAGATGCTTACTATTTATAAGAACATTTTCCACATAGAATTCCTGCTTTTGATTCAGTTTCCCATGCGTCATTTCTTTCAAAAGGATCGAGAATCCCATAATGGAAGTCAGGGGTGTACGGAGTTCGTGGCTCATGACGGTCAGAACATCTGATTTTGCTCTGTTCGCATATGTGAGGCGCTCGTTCTCAAGACGTATCTCTTCTATTTTCATACGCTCTGTGATATCTTCGATTGCAAGAAGAATAATGCTGCCTATATCTTTCTGATATATCCTTCGTGCATTGAGGAGCATTGTTCTTTGTCCGATGAGGGGGAAATCACAGTTCACTTCGAAGTTCTGGATCCTGGAATTATGAGGAATAATGTCCATAAGCTGCTCCCTGAGGACTGGAATGTCCCACTGTCGGTCTCCAATTTCATAGATGAATCTTTCCAGAGTTTCCTCAAGCGAGACCTTAAAAGTCTCATAGAAAGCCTGATTCGCTGTCTTCACCCTCAGATCCGAATCCAGGATAACAAGAGGTTCCCAGACCGAATCCACTATGCTTTCAGCATATGCGCGGGCTTCCTGTATCGCATTCTCTGACTCTATGCGCTCTGTCACATCTGTGAGCGAGAGCACGAGCCGATCAACACGACCTGAGTCGTCACGTATCGGAGTGAGGGTCCAGTCCCAGTATGTGATGCCGCGCCAGGGCTGGTCCGGGAACTCGAATGGTCTTGCTTTGAATTCAATAGCTTCCCCTGTATCCCTGACCCTCTCGAATATTACCTGATTTTCAGCACTGGGAAAAAGCCTGAAATGATTGCTTCCTATGAGTTCATCCCTGGAATGACCTTGGCCACTGGCATATGCTGAATTCACTCTGATGAAGTTGAACTGGGAATCAAGGTATGCAAGATGGGTCGCGGTGTTCTCCATTATCACCTGCAGAGTATCACGCTCTTTTTTAAGAGAACTGGCAAGATCCTCTGCATGCTTTTTCTCGATCTGCGCATACTCGAACAGACGCTCTCGCTCTTTCTCTGTTATCTTGCGCTCCGTGATATCCCGCACAACAGCAACAGCACCCAGGATCTTTCCATCTTTTGACATGAGGGGAGCTGAATTTACCTCACGATAGAGCATCTCGCCAGTAAGAGGATGGCGGACAATTTCTTCGACATTTTTCAATGTTTCTCCTCGAAGCGAGCGGAAAAGAGGCGAATCCTCTTTTGAGCACGGACGTCCATCAGGCGAATATGTCTCAAGTTCAGGCAGACAGTATGACGTTGAATCATACAGATCATCGACTTTTTCGAAACCAAGTGCTCTGGCAGCTGCAATATTCGCAAAGCTTAGATTCCTCTCACCATCACAGAACCAGACCTCATCTGTAATGCTGTTTATAAGTGTCTGGAGCTTGTCCCTCTCATGGGCAAGCATTAAAGCGCTCTCACGCAGGTGCTGTTCGGCCTCCTTTCGATCCGTGATGTCCTCCCCTGAGCTCAGTGTACCAATAATATTTCCTTCATCGTCCTTTAAAATAGAATTGTGCCATGCGATGATCTTTTCTTTACCTGTCCTGGTCAGAATTAGATTCTCATAATATTCAGCCTGCTTAAGCTCTCCTGCCAGAAGCATCTCAAAATTTTCTTTTATTTCATCCCTGATTCTTTCAGGAAGGAAGACCTCGAACCAGTTCCTGCCCACTATTTCATGTTCTTCGTATTCCAGTATCTCATATCCCTTCCTGTTTATGAGGGCTACCTTCTGATCTGAATCGATGACCACCAGTATAACCCCTGCAATATCAAGATATTTCTGTGCCTTATCACGCTCATCTCGAAGTGTCTGCTCTATCTGCTTTCGTTGTGTGATATCGCGAATGATCCCTGTGAAGAATTTTTCATTTTTTGTGTTCCACGCTGCAAGTGAAAGGTCTATCGGGAATTCGCTCCCATCTTTTCTGAGCCCCACCAGCTCCACCGTTTTTTCGATCACCTGCCGTCCTGTTAAGACCGATCGCTGGATTGCGTTCAGGTGAGATTCATAAAACCGTTCAGGCATCATGATAGTGAGCGATTTCCCTGCTATCTCATCTTCTGAGTAACCGAAAATAATCTGGGCGCCTTGATTCCAGGAAATTATATTCCCTTTGCTATCAGCGGTGATAATGGCATCTTTTGCTGTTTGCGTTACCGATCTGAAATGTTCTTCACTGTTCTTTAATGATTCCAGCGTCTGACTGTTTTGCAGAGCGATTGCAGCAAGTCCGCTGAATGCTGATGCCATGCGAGCATCGTTTTCATTGAACCCCCCGGGTTTATTGCCAAGACACATCAACCCTGCGACCTCATTTCCGATTATGAGCGGAGCGAATAATACATTTTCATATTCGCTTTCAGTAAAGTTGTTGTAATATACGGCCTTATGAGAATTGGAAACTTCTCTTCTTATTCCGCGGATTGGCACAGGAAGTAAGGTGTCGACAGGGAACTGGAGCCCATCAGGATCTGAAAAAACCACTTCTTTATCAGTGCCATCTTTGCTCAACAGCACAATATACCCGCATGTGGCTCCAATCAGATTCTTGCAGGAGTCAAATAAAGATCGTGATGCGTCCCTGAATTCATGATATTCCAGTACCGCATGCGCACCACCCAGCAGCATGGATATTTCCAGATTCCTCTGGCGTGAATCTTCAAGAGCCTTTTTCAGGGCTTCCTCCACCTTTTTGCGTTCGATGATCTCAACAAGCAGCGTTCTATTGGATTTTTCCAGTTCAGCTGTTCGTTCCAGAACTCGATTTTCCAGTTCATCACTTGCTTTCTGCAGTTCTTCTTCCACCCTCCTTCGCTCCGCGATCTCGGCTCTCAGAATTTTATTGGCTTCTTCCAGCTCCGCAGTTCGTTCCCTGACCCTCGCATCCAGTTCATCATAAACATCTCTGAGTACTTCCTCTGTCCTTCTCCGCTCGGTAACGTCCTGTATCATCCAGCTCAGTGCGATCAATCTCCCGGCATCGTCGCGAATTGATCCAGCGGTCATTGCTGCGGGGAATGGAGCTTTATACATGGGCTGTATATGAGCTTCCCACATGATCTTTTCTTCTTTGTGCAATCTGCTGACCTGCTTCAGGAACACCTCTCGCTCTTTCTCGGCGACAAAGATGGAAAGCGGTTTACCTGTCAATAACTCTGTGCTGATATTGAGCATGATCTCTGCCTGTCTGTTAGCCTCCAGGGTCATACCTTCTGCATCTGTGATCAGATAGCCAAAAGGAGCGGATTCGAAAAGTTCACGGTAATGCCCGGATTCTGCTTCATCAGCCCTTAAAGTAGCGATTGATTCCTCCTTATTATCCTGATGTTTCATGGTTGTCAATGTAAATGCTGAATGAGATACCCTATTATCAGCAATATATTTAAGTATACTTTACACATCGTTTAAAAATAAATAAACGGAATAGAAAGTTTTAAATACCAATATGACATTAGTAAGTTTTTGTCTGCGATAAAAGGACTGGGAGTGGGATTTATCGTGCCCAACTCCGCATCAAGCGGCTCAAAAGTTGGGCACAATCCCATATTACATCACAGACCACATGAGGCAAAAATATGGAAGCAAATGAAAATAAACTCAGAACTCTGCTGAACGATGTAGAGAAAGAATTCAAAGGGCTTAACCACTACCAGCAGGCAAAGTTTGCAATAGAGCAGATAAGTCTATGGCAGCAAAAATTCAATGATGCAAAAGGCAAAATCCTGAAAGAGAATCTGGTGGATGCTACCCCGGCGGGCAGAATGATAAGTCAGGTCCCTGAAATAGAAGCATAACAGGAGTTCCTTTCATAATTCTGAGCGATTTGCTATTCAAGAAGATGGTGAAGGCGAATCTCAGGGTTTCTTCCCGATGATGATGCCGTACCCCAAGTGCTGGCTCTGGAAGATCTCCATCGATTCCCTGACATTTTTAAGACCGCTCAAACCCCGGTCTCTGAATACTTTAAAAAAGATTTTCAATTGCCCCGTGAAGCCGATTCTTTTCTTGATTTCTTCCCTCCAGCGCTGCACCAGAGACAATCTGTCCAGCATTATGACATCCACAAGTCCCGCTCTCTTGAACAGATCCCCCCATCCTTCAAGTGTCTCAGGTCTTTCTCTTTCGATTTCAGCAAACCTGCTCTTCATATGCTCCGAAGCGCTCTCTTTCCAGTAAATATCGTGGATACCCACGCTTCCACCTGGTTTGACCACCCTTACCATTTCGCCGATCGCCTGCTCCTTGTTGAGAAAGCTGACCGCGCATTCTGAAATAACCACATCAAAGGTATTGTCGTCAAAAGCCAGATCATGAGCATCGCCTTTTTTGAATTTTATTATTATCCCGGTATCTATTGCTTTTTTCCTGGCTCTCTTGATCATACTGTCGGAAATATCTATTCCTGTAACATGGCAGCCGAAATTCTGCACCAGATAAAAAGCGCTTTCTCCTGTCCCTGAGGCTATATCGAGAACCTTCGTGTTTTTGCCGATATGACAGAGCTCTGCAAGCTCCCCGGTTATCTCCAATCCGCCTGGATGGAGTATCTCTATACCCAGATCCTCGTTTTCTATGAGATGCTCAAGTGAGGGGGACATTTCATATCCTTTTTTCGAACTTCAAAAATCTATGTCAAGAAAATAAATAAATAAACAATGATCCCCCGCTTTTAAACACGGTTCTGCAAAAAATACTCATTACTTTTTGATTTCTCCAACTGCAAGGATCAGGACAGCCACTACTATGCTTATGCCTCCCAGCACCCGAAGAGGAAAGCCCAGAGAGCTCAATGACATAACCTGAATCGAATAGAATCCAAAAGTCACAAGAACAGCTCCAGCAATTGCAAGTATGCTGCCCAGCCTCTTTGTCTTTTCTGTCAGTGGAACATTGTCGATGCTCAATCCATAAAGTATGTTCAGGAATGCCAGAAGACCGCTGTGAACATGAAGAAGCCTGTTGGCTACCCTTGGGAACGCTTCGCCCATGTACAGTGTTAAATTTTGTCCTGCTATGGTCACTTCTCTCATTACAGAAGAATACTCCGCTCCACGGCTGTTCAACATGGCGGTTATTAAAATCCCCAAAAGAGGCGCTATCAACAGCCATATCCAGCCAAACTTCTTGTTCAGATCACCTATTGCCATTTTTGATACCTCCACTATTTCTAATGAGATAGAAGGATATACTATTATATATTTTTTATCTTACTGATACAAAGCCTTGATGGAGATTATATCATACGATCAGATTATAAAATAAACAATATACTTTATAACTCCCAGAAGCATCGCCGCGCTCCATGAGAGAATAGCAGCTATCATTCGGGCTTTTGTCTTTTTTATCTCATCCAGTACCAGAAATATGCCCAGGAACAGTGCCAATATTCCCGTGACCGCGTGCGAGATGATAAGAAGACCCTGGGCTGTAATAGCTACATGTTCCAGGAAGTAATGGACAAAGGAGAATCCCATCCATATGAAAGATAGGCCACCCAGGATCACAGCGATTTTAGCTGTTTTATCATGCTTTATGAAATTCTTCCTTTTTGCATACACAGTGCCTGCGATAAGCAGCAGAAAACCTGCAGTCTGCGCTATCAGCGTCAGATCCGAGAAAACACTCGCTTCGCTTGCAGGGAAAACCATATGACCTCTTATCCATTAACTTATTTGATGAGCATTTAAATAAACCTAACTGAGATCCGGCATGAATTCAATCGTTATCATGGCAAAGGCACCTGTTCCTAATGAGGTCAAGACCAGGCTGACACCACCGCTAAGGCCAGAAGAAGCATCCCGCCTCTACCATGGTTTCCTGCTCGATAAGATCGAGCAGATAAAGAATATAAATGAGGTGCGCCGCTTCGTAGCTTATACACCAGGTGAAGCTGAGGCTTTCTTCAGAAATATCATACCTCCTGGGTTCTCTCTATTCAGCCAGGTCGGCACAGATCTGGGAGAGAGGCTTGCTAACGTTTCAGGGAAGCTCTTTGCACAGGGCGCCGAAAAGGTCTTGATACTGGACAGCGATACTCCAAACCTTCCGACGGATTATATACGGGACGGTATTTCCAGGCTGGATGAAGTGGATGTCGTTCTTGGTCCATGCGAGGATGGAGGATACTACCTGATAGGCATGCGAAAATTCGTGCCAGAGATTTTCAATGGGATCCCATGGAGTACTTCTGAGGTAGCAGAATCGACAATAAGGAAAGCGCAGGCACTTGATCTTACCGTCTCATTGCTTCCAGAATGGTATGATGTGGATACTGTAATGGATCTTAAGCGCCTGATAAGTGATCTGGATTCACCATCCTGGAATTGCTATTTCTGCAGGAATACATTCACTGCCATATCTTTTCTGAAACTTGAATGAAAGCGGCAAGATTTCATACACAAGATTTATATTACTTAGGATACGATTTTCTAACAAAGAGAGGAGGTTAGTATGAAGATATTGATTCCGGGACTGCTGATAATATCAATAATAATTTCAGGCTGCATTGGGGATAAAGTGAACAAGCAGGAGATCCAGAGCTCCAGTATAAATATTGTGAGCGGGAACCTGACCTATCCTGCTTATCTCGCAGCACCTTCTGAGGCAGGAAAAAAGCCTGCTGTAGTCCTGATCCACTCTATCAACGGGCTTGAACCCGGCTACCGCAATCTGACCGATAATTTAGCCCGTGAAGGCTATGTTGTGCTCTCGCCTGAGTGGCAGACCTTCGAAAGGACACCAAGGGATGAGGTGACTGAAATGCTCATAAGGGATTCGGTGGCTTACCTGAAGACGAGACCCGATGTGGACTCAAGTCGCCTGGGGCTTACAGGATTCTGCATCGGTGGAAGGTACACCATGCTATTTCTGCCGCAGATAGCTGAGTTCAGGTCAGGAGTTGCCTGGTACGGCTTTCCCTATTCAGGGGGATCTGCGAACCAGTCGATGCCTGCAGATTTTATTGAGCAGCTCAAAGTACCCATACTGATAATCCACGGGACTTATGATCAATTTAGCCCTGTCGAGGATATCTATCGCTACGCTTCAGCACTGAACGCTTCTGGAAAGTACTTCGAACTGAAAGTATATCAGGGTGAGCCGCACGGGTTCATGATCGAGAACAGCGAGCTCTCTTTGAGTTTCGCTGCAAAAGACGCTTACAGAGAGATGGTGACATTCTTTGACCGCACTCTTCGGGAATAATTCAAACTAGAAGAAAGAAAGGTTCCTGATATCCCTGAAAAATTCATGGAACTTCTTCTCGGCTTCACCGATCTGCTCTGGATATTTCAGGCGGAGCTTCTCCACTATCTCGGACCTGCTGGAAGATAGAGCTATTACCCTCAGGACATCCAGCACCACCTGCAATGCATTTTTAGAACAGGGATCAGGGATTTCAAGGGTGAAGCAAAAATCTTCCACATCGAACTCTGTGGTACGTATGAGGGGTGAAACTGAGCCAATAAGAACTTTTTCCTCAAGCTCGGTAAAAGATGGGACGCCTATCTTTCTTTTCCTTTCAGGATCTATCAATTTCGAATGGTTTTCCATTTTATAGGAATGCAGCTCAAGATAGATACAGGGTCTGTATTCATGGATCATATCCAGGAGTTTCCTGCCTGCCGCCGAATCATAATAGGCTTTATTCAGGGTGCTGATATAAGGATGACCGCCTGAAAGACCGACCATGATAAGCCTGCCGCTTTTGATCTCAATATCTCTGGCCAGGAGTTCAAGAACAGGTCTGGTAATGGCTTCTTCGTTCCCATGGATACCTGCCACGAACAGTCTGGTCGGGTTTCCGCTGCCCATTATTTTGAAGAACATTCCATTATCTATCTGGTTTCTATGTTTAAAGCCTATTATTATTAATAATATCAGGGAGATAGGTAAATTCAAGGGGGAAAACCAGTTGACAAAACCCTGTGCATACCTTATCGCGTCTGCTATTATTATTTATTGCCTATTTTCAGTGCCTGAAGCGCATGCTCATTCACCTCTCATTTCCGGTGATAATGAAAGGATCAGTGCAGCCATGTTCATCCCTGATCCCACCAAATCCTGGGCAATCTATGGAGAACTTCATGAAGGCAGTGAGGCGAATTACTATCGTTTCGAAATAGATCGGGGACAGAGAATATATATAAGTTTGATGAAGCCTACGAATCCGGAAGATATAGATTTCATGCCTGTGTTTATTCTCATGGGTCCGGGGTTAGATAGCAGGGGCAATATTCCCGAATACGTTGAGCAGCCTTCTGAAGTCAGTGCCATTGTTGTGGCGGGTGAGCAACCTTCAGAGGCTACTTATGAACCTTTCTCAGCAAGCAGTTTTTATAAACTTGCAGAACTGAACATCCTGGCTCCGGTATCTGGTACTTATTATATTGCAGTATATGAGCCCCAAAGAGGTGGTCATTACGGTCTTTCTATAGGGGACCGCGAAGTCTATTCGATCAGTGAATGGATATTCATTCCTGTCAGACTGATATCAATTTATCAATGGGAAGGACAAAGCCTGATAATGATATTCTCACCGATTGTTTTTACGCTTGCAATAAGTCTGGGTCTTGTGTTCTGGCTGAGAAAAAACTGGATACCTCATGCACCTTTTGAGTGGGCAGGGGTCCTGGCAGGGGTTTTATTCCTTGGCACAGGGTTCATGTTTCTCTTCCAGATGGTGCTGGCTCTGACCCGTACTCAACTTGCATCTTCGATCTTGATAACCATTATTCTTGCACTCTTACCTCTCATGCTGGGCATACTGGTCATAAAGACGGTCATGAAAAACCGGGAAAGAGTGGATATGAAGAAAAGGGCATATCTTGCCATCCTGGGGATACTTTCTCTTTTTGTCTGGGCTGGATTTCTGGCGGGATCAGTGCTTGCAGTGCTGGCAAGCGTCCTGCCTGCCAGAAAAACATGACCATCAGTATAAGAAAAGAATAGAAACAATGAACAGGGGTGACCTTGATTCGCTTATAGAGGAGCGTATACACTACACGGTCAAATATGCCTTTGAACATTCGCCTTTTTACAAAAAATGGTTCCAGGAACATGGAATAAAT
>JAPZAV010000100.1 GCA_027460465.1 Candidatus Methanoperedens sp.
CATGACGCAGTTCTTATGTCAAGAATGTTCACCGATGCAAAAAGCAAAGGAATTATCACTATTGCGCAGCATAAAAGAGGGGTCAATAGATTGATTACAGAGAATATGATTGCAGAGGTCCTGTGGTGCTCTGTGAGAATAGTATCATCCAGTTTTCTGAACATAACCTTTTCAAGCTCTGTGATCCTGCTCTCGCGCTCCAGCATTTCTGATTCATAGATGCTGACGCCTGTTGATATCCCCAGAGCAATACTGCTTGCCACCAGCGTTCCCATGACCAGGTCAAGATCAGGGTTCACAGTAAAGGCAGAGCCTATGATAATGCCCATCTGCATGAAGGTCGAATCGAACAGCGTGTTAATGAAGAACCGCCTCAGGATGGGTGCGAACTCTCCCCTTTTCAGCAGAAAACCAAGCCTCAATTTTCTAATCCCTTTCCTTTTACATGTTATTTGACTGAGGTATGATTAACATTTCGTACGGACAGGTAATCATTCATCCTATTTAATAATTATCATAAATAAATATAAAATATAAAATGGCTCCAAACATATATTAAATGCAGGATAAATAGTGGTATGAACTTGCTCCCGTTGTTTTCATCATCAATACCCTTCCTTTAAAATGAAAAGGTAGATTTAAGCAAAGTACGGATATAGATATAAATTATTTAGAGGTCTATCATTGGCACAAGCTGAAACTTCTTTAAATTCCATATATGCAGAAATAAAAAAGCTCAGACGTGAAGTAGAGTTGATAAGAATTGCTCTTATCCCTGAAGAGAAAATCACCGATGAGGAGATGGCAGAGATTCTTGATATAGATGCAAGGCTGAAGCGTGGAGAAAGGATCAGACTTGATGATGCCCTTGCTGATTTGAATGTTTGAAATCTATCTGAGCAATGCTGCCCTAGCCGCATGGAGTTCATGCCAAATAGCTCTATCTTTCCTTGATTTTCGGTCTATCAAATATCGTGTGATCATCGAACTCTATCCTGACTATCCTGTGGTATGGTATATAGACCTCGTGCGGCTGCCCTTCAAGGATCAGAAATGCCCTGTCAACAGCTCTGATTGCCCTTCCTTCCACCATCTTCACGTCCCCTGGAGCTCCCCTGTGGATATAGTACACCCTGCACCTCTTCAGATCAAACCTCCACTTGATCTCATTGAGCAGAAGCCTTGGATGCTTTGATCTGAACATTCATTTGATCCTCAGACAGACATCAAGCCAGTTTGAGGAATGCGTCAGTGCACCGGCAGAAATAACATCAACCCCGGTTCCTGCATAATCACTTATGTTATCAAGTGTTATACCGCCTGATGCCTCAAGCACGATACGGTCTCTTAACCCCTCTTCGGCAAGCGATCCAATGGTTTTCTCGATCTCATCCGGTGCCATATTATCGAACATGATTATATCCACACCGAGCCTGGCTGCACGGATCGCAGACTCTGCATCTTCAACCTCGATCTCTATCTTCTGGGTAAAGCTCGCAGTACTTTGCGCAGCCTTTATGGCTTTTTCAAGCCCCATGACTGCAATATGGTTGTCCTTGATCAGAACGGCATCAGAAAGGTTGAACCTGTGAGGATCGCCGCCGCCGGCGATGACAGCCTTTTTTTCAAATTTCCGAAATCCTGGGGTGGTTTTCCTTGTGCACGCGATCCTTGTGCCATTTGCCTTCTCAACGTACCTCTTCGTCAGTGTTGCGATCCCGCTCATCCTGCCAAGGAAATTCAGGGCAAGCCTTTCTGCCCTGAGGATAGGTCTTGCCCCACCTTCAAGAGCGAATATGACATCATTTTTTCTGATGGCTGATCCGTCTGTGAGGTCTGTGGTAGAGAACACCTCGAAATATTCAAAGATCTGTGTTGCTTCAGCAAGCCCGGCAGCGATCCCATCTTCTTTCGATATAACCTCTGCCTGCATCTTGCAGTCTGGAACAATAATGCACGAAACATCATTATATCCGATATCCTCTTCGATGAAATGTTCAAGCTCGGTCAGTAACATAATCATTCCCTGTAATTAATAGTCTTCAATTACTTATATACTGCTGCAGTGTATTGTAACAAAGCAATGTTGAAGATCGGAGTAATCGGCTGCGGAGCCATCGGTACAGAGCTCTGCATGGCAGTTGACAGAGGACTGGTAAATGCCGTGCTCGTGGCAATCTACGACAGAAACCATGAGAACTGCAAACGACTGCTCCACATGCTCAATAATAAACCCAGGATATTATCCCCGGAGGAATTGATATCAGTAGCAGATGTCATTGTTGAAAGCGCATCCGCGGATGCGGTACATGAGTTCGGACTTCTGGCGCTGGAGAGCGGAAAGGATCTCATGATCATGAGCGCGGGGGCTTTTGCGGATCAGGATGTGCTGGACAGGTTCATTGAAGCCGCAAGGGCAAATAAATGCAGAATATATATACCTTCTGGAGCCATTGCAGGATTGGACGGCTTGAAATCCGCATCAATTGCAGAAATAGATAAAGTAATACTCAATACAACAAAAAACCCGGGCGGGTTTAAAGGAGCACCTTATATCATCGAGAACAAAATTGACCTTGAAGCTTTTCATACAAAGACACTCCTGTTCGAAGGGAATGCCAGAGAAGCAATTGCCGCATTTCCTGCAAATGTCAATGTTGCAGTATCATTGAGCCTCGCAGGCACAGGCACTGAGAATACTGAGGTGAGAGTGTTCGTTGACCCGAAAGCAGAGAGAAACATCCATGAGATCGTAATAGAAGGGACTTTTGGGAAATTCACTTCCAGAATCGAGAATGTACCATCGCCTCATAACCCGAGAACAAGTTATCTTGCCGCGCTTTCTGCCATAGCGACCCTGAAGAAAATAACAGAACCTCTCCAGATAGGAACATAAGATGCCGATAGAAGAATTTTCATTCATTCTTTCTGAACTGAGAAAAAAACTATTTTACATAGCCGCTATCTTCGGAGCAGGTACGATCTTCTCGTTCCCATTAATGGGCAGCATAATCAAGAAAATCGAGTACGACATGTTCTGGAGTATCAACCTGCCCTCTGATTCGAATGCAGCAGGACAGCTGGCTTCTATCTCGAACAACCTCACTTCGATATCGCACGATCTCGCAGCCAGCAATCCTGAAATAGCATACAATCTCACAAAAATCTCAGGCGAACTTCTCGGGGTCTCTCAAAATTTACAATTATATAAACCCATGATTGTTTTTCTGACACCTATGGAAGTACTGATGCTTGAGTTCAAGATGTCGCTCATAGTTGGGATCCTTCTGGTGTCTCCGCTGATCATATATTATGCTTTTAAAGCCTTCAAAGGAAGGTTCATGACAATGATACAGGTGAGCAGGTCCTTCCTTGTTTTAGTATTATTTTCAGCCATCGCATTGTTCTCACTCGGTGCAGCTTATTCTTATTTTTATATGCTGCCTTTTTTCCTGAAATATATATACCAGGATGCCATGAGCCTCGGGGTAAATGCAACGTTCTCGATCTACGAGTTCATCTATTTCATTGTGCTTGTCACAGTGACGATCGGACTGGCTTTTGAGTTGCCTCTTATCATGAACCTGCTTGTTCGCTTTGGCATCACTTCACGGAAAACGCTTGCTCATTACAGGAAGCATGCCTACGTTCTCCTGTTGATCGCAGCAGCATGGATCACCCCTGATCCCACCATGTTCAGTCAGATCATGGTGATGCTGCCGTTTGTTGTATTGTACGAGGTAAGCCTGATCTTCATGAGACTGAGCGGGAAATAATTTCAGATGTTTACAAGGAATTCAAGCCCAAGAATAGATACAGCTCCCAGCATGACGGCAAATATGACTTTCATGTTGAATTTTTTGTGCGCATCAGGGAGCAGGTCGCTGGTCGCGATATAGAGGAAATCCCCTGTGACAAATGCAAGGATCGGGGCGTTCATCGAACTCGGGATAAGGAATGCAAGTGAAGCGCCGACAGGATAGAGAATGGATTCCATTGCAAGTGCAAATAATATAGCCTTTGTTCCCTTCCCTGATCGCTTCAGGAGGATGGTGGTGGTAAGACCCTGGGGGATCTCATGCACGATGACCGAGAGTGCAACAACCAGCCCTGTGAGTGGATTTATTAGATAGGCAATCGCTATCCCCACCCCGTCGATCAGGTTATCTGAAGCCATCCCGATCACAGGGAGCCAGCCAAACCGGTGCCCTTCAGTGATGCATTCGTGGTCCTCGCACGAGTGTATCATGGTAAGCCGCTCAAGTAGGTAAAAAGAAAAGAAACCCAGTGCCATGAAAACGGTATTTTCCGATCCAATTTCAGGGAGCATCTCGAAAAACACCGCACCAAGCAGCGTTCCTGCCGCAAATCCCACTATATATCTTGTTTTGTGTTCTTTGATCTTATAATAGAATGGAATCAGACCGCTGATCAGATCAGACAGCCCGGCAAATAATGCCAGCAGGATGGATATCACTATCAAAACCCCTGAGCTGCATAGGGTGCAAATATCACGAACACGAATGACATGAGGATCAGCACCGCAAACATAAATGCAACAGCATTGGAGAGCCTTTCCACTTTTTCTCCGTTCCCCATTATCCTTGACAGCGTTGAAGCCATAACATCCCTGAACACATGACCTCCGTCAAGAGGTACTGCAGGGAGGCAATTGAACAGCCCGACATAGAAATTCATCCAGCCTATCCACAGGAGGATATTCAATATCACGAACATGCCTGAGCCAAGCGCGACAGCCCAGCCAGTAGGCTCATAGAAACTGGTGATCACTCCGCTGAACCCTGGAAAACCTACTAATTCAAACATAAAAAAGGGCAATCCCAATAACTGAATCCATCCGTTCAGACTCGTCAATGATGAAGGGATGCTCGTTATGAAGGTCAGATAGTTTCTTGCTGGAAATTGACCTATGGTTATACCCAATGAAAAAATTGTACCAGAATCCAAAGAAGTATAATGGACTCCAAGATATCCCATTTTAAGATTCTCTTCCGGGCGCTCAATCAATTCCACATTACTGAAAGTTAAAAGAGATGCATTTACAGAATCATTGCTCATGAGATAGATATCCACATTCTGTCCCGGAGATGTGGAATTCATAAAGGAAACAAAATCATTGAGATCTTTTATCTCAGTGCTGCCTATCTTTACGAGAACCATATCAGATCTTATTCCTGCTGCTTCTGCAGGCGAACCTTCGATAACGTTTGATATTTTTACACCTGCCTGCGTCTGATTACCAGCCACTGCAACAAGATCCATCTTTTTTCTTACCCCATTATCAACAAGGTTCAGAGTGACAATTTCTCCAGGTTTGAGTGTATTTGCATACGACAGAAAGTCATGGGCACCGGTTATCTGCACATCGTCGATCCCTGTCAGGATCATGTTTGGCTTTACACCTGCCAGATCTGCAGGATATCCTGGAATCACTTTGGTCACCATCACGTCCCCTACAGGGGAAATGGATCCAAGAAGCGAAAAGAAGAGGATGAATGCGATCAAGGCTGTCACGAAATTTGCCATCACACCTGCGGTCAGCACTCTTACGCGTTCACTGCGGGTTGCGAACTTTTTTGATTCTGCTGTTGTCTCTGCATCTTTTATTTCTTCCGTTTTTCCGAGAAGCTGCTCTTCATCAGGCTCGGCAAAGCCTCCGATAGGGACTATGGCGAGCAGGACGCCCATAGATTTTACTTTGATGCTTTCAACCTTGCACAGGATGGCATGTGAGAACTCATGCACTATAAGTGTGATGATCAATGCTATGATCCCGTACCACAGAGGTATGTACTCATTGATCCCTGGGATAAGGAATATATTGCGAGGCTCATTGAATTTACTTACAGGCGGAACTGTGTTTGTCTGGAAAGACATTATCATGAAATAGTCTAATAACAGAATCAGTATGAACATCGCCAGCATCCCTGCAAGCATGGCCGGAAGACCGATGCTGGCAAATACACGCCAGAATTTTTTATGAACTGAAAGCCTGTCAAGAAAGATCTGGCCTTTTGTAGTTCTGATCATCAAGATTGGCATTATTAAAATCCAGACAACAGTAATATTGTGTTTACTCAATGTTCCGCGCTTATCAAAGAATATGACCAATAGCAACCACAATAAATATAAAAATAAACCAATAACTAAGTAATTCAAAAAACTTTCTCCCTTAACATTATGAGTAACTTATTAACCAGGTTGTGCATATTATGCTCTGGGTGAGTTAATGTTTTCGATCGTATATATAACCGCTGGCAGTCAGGAAGAGGCAAAGGAAATCGGAAGGAAGCTTGTGAAAGAGCGCCTTGCAGCGTGCGTAAATATTTTCCCGATCAATTCGATATTCAGATGGAAAGATAAGATAGATGAGAGTGAAGAATTCGGGATGATCCTTAAGACAAGATCCGAAAAAGTAAGAGATATCGAAAAAAGGATAAAAGAAATACACAGCTATGAGGTACCGTGCGTGGTATCATTCAGAGTGGATGAAGGTTCGGTCGATTATCTTAAATGGGTAGAGGAATCAGTTGATTGATATGAAGATAGAATGTGATGTCAGACCAAACAGGATGTTCGCACCACAGCTTGTGGGGCTTGTATCGTCAATAGATAAGAAGGGAAGGCCAAACGTGGCTACCCTTACCTGGATCACAACCGTATCCGTAGACCCTCCTTTGATCTCGATCTCTGTTGGAAGAACGCGTTATACGCATGAATGCATAAGCAGCAGCAAGGAATTCGTGCTCAACCTTCCTACCATGGATATCTTGAAAGAGGTGATGCTTGCCGGTTCGAGTTCAGGATGGGAAGGGGATAAATTTGAAAAGACCGGCTTAACTCCTGTTGAGTCCATCGCAGTAAAAGCGCCCTGCGTGAAACAATGTGCAACGCATCTGGAATGTAAGGTCATTGACATGAAAGAAGCAGGTGACCATACGATATTCATAGGCAAGGTCGTGGCAACGATGTGCAACCTTGAGGCGATCAAGGATGGGGTGCTTGATATTTCCAGGATAAAACCAGTGCTGCATCTTGGCGGTACGTTCTTTACAACGGTAGGCGAGATTGTGGATTCAAGAGAGATCTGATCCTGTTCATATCTTTCAGACCATAACCATTTCTTTTTTATGAACAGGAGATCCCTGTCTTGCCGCTTCGATCTCTGCAATGCGTATATTCAGCGTATTCAGGAATTTCACAAGCCTTTTTACAGCGATATCATCCCTGTTGATCTGATAGAGCTTGGCATTACCCACCTGCCTTGTCATTGTGACCATTCCAAGCTCCTCAAGCAGAGGCAGGGCTTTCATGAGGGTTGTGTAGTGGATGCCTGCCTCATCCGCGATATCTGTTAGCGTCAGGTCTATATCCTGATATTCCCAGAGTACATCCAGTATTCTGGCGGTTGCAGAGCCTGTAAAGAGTTTTTCGAGGGACATAAACTACACATTAATCTTGAATGCGAAAAGACCAGATACATATCGTAAAGAAACACATTCTCAGGCGCTTTCTCAATAAGACAATGGTGGGGATGAACTATGTTAACCGTCAGGATGTGAAGGTCAAGAAAATTGGAGGTGATGTTGTTCAAAGAGCCATTGATGAACTGATCAAAGAAGGTTTTTTAGAAACTCACCACAAGGATTGCATAAGTATCAATCCACGGATGTTGAAAGCCCTGGGTGAATATCTGGAAAGACCCAGGTGATGAGAAATGTTTTTTATATGGAACATCCATGTTAAAACCCCATGTCCAATTTCCCTTCAGAAAAACCGGTACTTATAACCTGCGGACTTCCTTATGCCAATGGAAGATGCCACATAGGGCATCTTCGAACCTACGTGCCTGCCGATATCTTTGTCCGCGCTCTCAGAAAGCAGGGGCAGGAGGCTGCATTCATCTGCGGCTCAGATGCCCACGGGACTCCTATTGTGGTGAATGCAGAGGAACTCAGCATAACGCCCGGAGAGCTTGTCAATAAATACCACGAGCACTTCAGGAACATTTTCCAGAAGATGGAAGTGGAGTTCAGCTTTTTCGGGAATACAGATTGGCCCACCAACCATGCAAGGACTGACAGCATTGTTGAAACCCTGATCGAGAGAGGATATGTGTATCCACAGGTGATCAGGCTGGCCTACTGCTCCCATGATAAACGCTTCCTTCCTGATAGATTCGTGGAAGGGATATGCCCTTACTGCGGCAAGACCGCAAGAGGGGATGAATGCGACCAGGGATGCGGAAAGCATCTGGAACCTGGAGAGATAAGGAACGCAAAGTGCAGGATATGTGGAAATCCTGCTGAGTACAGGGAGCAGGAGCATTTCTTCTTCAAGCTCTCAGCTTTTAGCGGATTCCTCTCAGAGTACCTGAAAAACCTCGGCGGCACTGCGAATGCCATAAACTATGCAAAAGAGTGGGCAAAGGATCTGAAAGACTGGTGCATCACAAGAAATCTTGAATGGGGCGTGAGGTTCCCTGGTCATGAGGATCTTGTGGTGTACGTATGGGTGGACGCGCCCATAGGCTATATCTCGTTCACGGAGGAATGGGCGAATAACACCGGTGAGGACTGGGAAAAATACTGGAAGCGCGACTCAAGGATCATTCACTTCATAGGCGAGGATATCACGTATCATCACTGCATCTTCTGGCCAGCGATGCTCAAAGGAGCAGGATACACGCTGCCCTGGGCTGTCGTGGCATCAGGCATGCTGAAGATAGATGATAAGAAGTTCTCAAAGAGCAGAGGTTACGTCGTATGGGTGGACGAGGACTACCTTGACCATGGTTTTCATCCTGACCTTTTGAGATATTATATCATAAGTTATACCTCGCATACAAAAGAGCTGAACTTCTCATGGAAGGTGTTCCAGGATAAGGTAAACAATGAGCTTGTCGGAGCGCTCGGGAATTTCCTTCACAGGACGCTGCACTTTGCGCATAAGAACTTTGGAGAAATCCCGCAGTGTGAGGTTGATGAAGAGATCATGGATAAAATCAGATCAACCATAGAGAACGTGAGAGCTTCACTGGACGAGTACGAGTTCAAGAAAGCTACGGATGATATGATGGAACTTGCGATGTACGGGAATGCGTATTTCCAGTCACATGAACCATGGCAGCTGATCAAGAAAGACAGGGATGCATGCGCTGTTGTTGTAAAGAACTGCCTCCAGATCGCAAAAGCGCTAGCGCTGCTCTTCGAGCCAATTCTTCCTGGAAATATGGAAAAGGCATGGAAGCAGCTTGCACTTGAAGGTGATGTCCATGAAGCCAGGTTTGAGGGTGCACTTGCTGAGATCCCTGGTGCCAGACTCGATATCCCTGAGATATTATTCTCAAAACTTGAGGACAAAAAGATCAAAGAAATGGAAACGATCCTTGATAAACGGATAAAGATAGCAATGTCAAAAGAGAAAAATATCGAGGCAGAGATGCAGGTGATCACATTCGAGGAATTTCAGAGGCTGGATATAAGGATAGGCAGGGTGATATCTGCAGAGAACATCAGGGGTTCTGATAAATTGCTGAAACTTGAAGTGGATATCGGAGAAAAGCGTCAGATCGTTGCAGGGATCGCGAAAACCCATTCTCCAGGGCAGCTCGTGGGAAGGCAGGTCGTGGTGCTCGCAAATATGAAACCTGCAAAACTTTTCGGGGTGGAATCGCGAGGTATGGTGCTCGCAGCGGATGCCGATGGCGCGGTACTGCTGCTGCCTGAGAAAGAGGTCAAAGAAGGCACAAGAGTGAGATGATCAGATATTTTTTATCGCTTCAGCAATCACAGCAGCCGTGCTCACCACACTGACCGTTCTATCTATGGTATCTGTTGCGATTATCCCCTTTGTTCCTGCTTTCAATAATTTCAGAACAGCATTGCCAGAAAGCACAGGATGCACACATGCCAGGTAGACCTCATTCGCTCCCTGGCTTCGAAGCAGTGATATTGTCTCTGCCATTGTCCCTCCTGTTGAGATGATGTCATCTATGATTATCACATCCCTCCCTCTGACTTCAAGGTTCTTTGGCTTGATCATGACCGTATCACCGCTGAGACGGGTCTTATCAAGGAAATCATATTCTATACCCAGATCCACTGAGGCGTTCCTGGCAAGAACGACTGCACCGTCATCAGGAGCGATAACAAGTGGATCCTTGAGTTCCATATTTTTAATATACCTGCCTATGGCCGGAGTTGCATCAAGATCCGCCGCCTTTGCATCAAAGTGATCGAGTATGCTCTCAGCATGGATATTTATCGTGAAAACATTATCAGCCCTGATAGCTCCTGCAACAGCGCGGGCACTTATCGGTTCTCCGTCCTTGAACTTCTTATCCTGGCGCGCATAGCCCATGTAAGGGATGATCACATTGAGCCTGTCGGTATCGCAGCAGGCGTCGATCAGGAGCAGCAGCGAGACAAGATCAGAATCAGTGACTGTGCTCTGGATTATTGTCACTTCAGTGTCAATTTCTCCAACGATGCGGGTGTACAGCTCACCATCAGGGAATTTTCTGAATTCGCTCACCAGCAGGTCGGCATTCAATAGCTTCGAGACCCTTCCAGCAAGCAGCTGTGAAGCAGGGCCGCCAATAATGTTCACTTCGATACCTCAGGACTGTAATGGATAGCAAGGATATAAAGAATTTTGTTTATACTGTAATGTATTATCGTTATATTTATGTACTGCTTCATCTATTTTAATTCTCCCGCAGAAAAATGATGTCCAAAGTACCTGTATACCTGACCGTCAACGCCAAAAAGCAAAAATTTATAATAATGCGGATTAATGAGTTCAATATACTAACCTCTGGAGAATAAAATATGACGCTATTTATCGAAATTAAAGACCTTCGAATCGGTTTTGATGGAGTGGATGTACTGAGGAATATCAACCTTGAACTGGCAGAAGGTGAGATTCTCGGAATACTGGGAAAAAGCAGCGCAGGGAAATCCATTCTCATGCATGTACTGAGAGGCGTGGAAGCTTTTGATGATATCTCAGGAAGTGTGATCTACCATCTCTCTCGATGCAGTAAATGCGGGTATATTGAACGCCCGAGCAAAGCTGGTCTGGCATGTCCGAAGTGCAACTCAAAGCTCGAAAAGCTTGAAGCCGATTTTGTGAAGCTGCCGCTCCACGACCCTATGAGGAAGGACATAACCAGAAGGATCGCCATAATGCTCCAGAGGACCTTTGCGCTGTACGGTGATGAAAGGGTGATCGTGAATGTCATGAACGCGCTGCAGGAGATCGGTGAGCTTGGACCAACTGCGATAAACAAGGCAGCTGATCTGCTTGACCAGGTCAATCTTTCCAACAGGATGATGCATATCGCAAGGGAACTGTCAGGTGGAGAAAAACAGCGCGTTGTGCTTGCAAGGCAGCTTGTAAAGAACCCTATACTGCTGCTCGCTGATGAACCGACGGGAACACTTGACCCCAAGACTGCAGATATCGTCCACGAGACCATCTTAAATGCAACGAAAAATTTCAAGATGTCGCTCGTAATCACATCTCACTGGCCAAAGGTCATCGAAGAGCTTTCAAACCGTGCGCTCTGGCTCGATGAGGGAAAGATCCAGAAGATCGGCGACCCGCATGAAGTTGCTTCTGAATTCATGAAAGAAGTGGGAGAGATAGGAGAGCAGGAAAAAGTGGAGATAGGAAAACCCATCGTCAGGGCACGCAACCTGAAAATGACGTATTTCTCTCTTGACAGGGGCATTGTAAGAGCGGTCAATGACATAAGTTTCGATGTAAATGAAAGTGAGATATTCGGTTTGATCGGTGTGAGCGGGGCAGGAAAAACTACGACCTCAAAGATAACCTCAGGACTCCTTCGCCCGACATCGGGTTCGATCGAAGTCAGGATCGGAGATGAGTGGATTGATCTCACGCAGCCTGGTTCTGATAAGAAAGGAAGAGCAACGAAATATATCGGTGTGCTTCATCAGGAATACAGTCTCTATCCTCACAGGACGGTGATCGATAATCTTACGGAATCCATAGGTCTTGATCTACCCTACGAACTTGGAGAGCGGAAAGCAGTCCAGACTCTGATGACAGCGGGTTTTACTGAAAAGAAAGCTGAAGAGATCCTCACCAAGATGCCTGATGAGCTGAGCGAGGGAGAAAGGCACAGGGTTGCAATGGCACAGGTACTTATGAAAGAACCGCGGATACTTGTTTTTGATGAACCCACAGGAACAATGGATCCTGTGACCAAGATAGAAGTTGCAAAATCCATTCTGCATGCAAGAAAAGAAGTGGGTGAGACTTTTATGATAGTATCGCATGATATGGATTTTGTAGCCCAGGTCTGTGACAGGGCTGCATTGATGCGCCTGGGTAGAATCGTTGATATTGGAGAAACAGATGCTGTTTTATCGAAACTCTCGGAAAAAGAGCGAGAGGAAGCTCTGGAAGGGATAGTTAAAGAATTGAAATAGACCGGATAGATTCAAAGGTGATACGTGATCGCGATAGAGGTTAATGGGCAGAAATTAGAAGTAAAGCCAGGTTCGAATTTAAGGGATGTTATTGATATTTCGAAAGCATTCTACATCCCGGGCACCACGATAGGGATACTGAAAGCAGGTGCGAAAAAAGAAGAGGTCACATCAGAATACAGGTTGATCACATCAAAAGGAGAATTCAGGATCGAGATCGCCCGGGATTCAGAGCTGTGGAACAGGTTCAACCGTAATTTTTATGACACAAAAGCACATTGGGAAACAGGCAATTCAATTGCATTCGGACCTGTTGGAACAGATGTCAAACCTGAAAGGGTAGAACGGAAATTTAACCGTTATGACGTTTTTTTTGGAACAGGGGGTTACGATGCAAAGAACACATATCTGATGTTTGCGAAAGAAAAGCACATTTCTGATTACGGAAGTCCGAAAGAAGCATTGATAGGAAAAGTCATAGGCGGTAAGAACACTATTGCGCAGCTCAAACAGGGAGACGCTATTATCAAAATAGAACCGGTCATAAAGTGGGAGACCCTTCTCAACAAGATTTCAACCACAGATCTGAGCCTGGAAATAGAGGATGAAATGAGGATTTTCACCTACTTTATAGTTGATCTTATCAATGAGGCACCCCAGGGTGCGGAGCATTTTCTGGCTCTTATCAGGAAAAAGCGGTTCCATATAGACACTTTCTCAAATTCCTTTATCTCTGATGATGCGCTCAAAGGAGAGGTCTGTCCTTTTGAAAACTGGAATGCACGCTCCGCAGGCTCGGTTGTTATCCGCACCGATGGTCTGGGGAACGGAAGGGTGTATATATACAAAGACGACAGGACATCGAGCGCTGTGCACACCGTTGTGGGGCATGTGGCGCAGGGGATCGAGCTGATAAGGATAGCAGAGAAGGGAAGCAAACTTGCTGTCATATCAAATCCAGAGAGAGTGATGATCCTGGGGAAGAGTTTTGCTGAAGCAGAAAAATCGCTGGGTCCAAGGGGGTTGAAACTGGAGCAGAAAGGATACACAGGTGAAAATGCGATCATTGTCGAGCAGGACCCTGACACCACGATAGAGATCATGCAGGAAGGCAGGGTCACGGGGCTGGGCGTGAAATCTGATAAAATAATTGACGTGGAGTTCTATGACGACCTTGCACCCATAACCCTTGATTTCTTCAGGCATTCCCTCAGGTTAAAAGACCGCCCTCTGGGCTCTCTTCCTGTTATCTATACATATGAAAATACATATCTTCTCAGATCTGAAAAAGAAGCCGAAGCATATAAGGAGATAAACCCTGAAAATGTTCCCAGGACAAAAGTAAAAGCTGGAGAGATCGGTGTTACAAACCAGGCAGCAAAACGTTATGGCATGATCGGAGTAAAAATGATCGATGATGAAAAATACGGCCCTACGGGCGAGAAGTTCGAGTGCACGAATATAATAGGAAAGGTAATTGATCCGAAAAGGCTCATGGGAATAAGGCAGGGAGACGTTATTTACATCAGGGAGGTTTCATGACCGACACTGTGACAAAGATGGCAGTGATCAACTCAACAAAAGTTCTGCCAAGCGACGTCATAATCAAGCTCTATGAATCTAATGCTGACGTAACGATAAAAGAAACGTGTTTTGGGGTCATAGTGAGCGGGGAACGCAAGGCTGTAGATGAATTATTGAGCACTGCCAGGAAGATGGACCCTTACGGCATATTCATCAAAGAACGGGGTTTTGCCCCGGGAGACGTTATCCGCTGCAGGGCAACCAGGCGCGGTGGTGCAAGACCAGGGTTCCATACACTTGAGACAGAGGATAAAATATTACCGCATATTGCACAGGCATTAAAAGCCCTGGACAAAGGTGAAGTTCCGGAAAAGAAAAAGCAAAAGAAAAAACTGGACATAGAAAAGTTTAAGCAGATAATAGAAGAAGCAGAGGTATCGGAATGAAGATTTTCATCTATCCCACTAACAGTCTCATCCTTTCGGATTTAGTTGCACGATTCGGGCACGAACCGCTTGCAATAATGCAGGAGATCTCAAAAAAGATCAAGACCGGAGGACTTGATTCACCTCCACTGAACATCACTCCTGAGGATCCGAAATTTGGCCTTAAATATGCAGCTGTGGAAGTTCCATCCGGAGTGAGAGGCAGGATGTCGCTATTTGACCCGCTCCTAACCCAGGCAGGTGCAGCCATCATTGTGCGCGACCCGGTGATCTCGTTCGGCTGCATGGGATGCGCAAGGACAAACGAACTTGTGAATTTTCTTATCAGAGCAAAGAAGATCCCGATGCTTGAACTGGATTATCCTGTAAGTGAGGAGGATGCCAGGGAATTTGTGTTCAGGATATCCGAATTCCTGAAATCCCTTAAGCCCGCGGAGGAGAAAGAATGAATTCGACCGAAAACCTTGTGAGAATAGCCCAGTTATCGTGCGGCGCAGAGTACAGCGGGATCCAGAAAGAGATCGATTCTGCGGCAAAGCAGGTCAATGCCGTAATAGTCTACCCTGAGGTGGATATCAAGGAGATAGAGAATATCGAGGAAGAGTTCGGGCTTAAAGTTGCAAGCGCTGACCTGAAACTCATGATGTCGAGGGCAAAGTCGATCGTAACAGGCAAGGTGCATGTTGATGCTGTGTTCGTTGCAACATGCTTCAGGTGCGCCGAGGCAGCCATAGTCAGGAGCGAAGTACGAAGGTACATACATGAAAAAACGGGCATCCCTGTCATAAGTTATTCATTCACAGAGAGAACAACCGCAGGTACGCTTCTCACACGGATGGAAGCGCTCACCACGACAGCAAGGCGAAAGAGCCTTCTTGCAAGAGAGACGCAGAGCGGGCTTACAGCAGGCATAGATTCTGGCTCAACAACAACAAAAGCCGTTGTGATGAAGGACAATAAGATCATAGGAAAAGGCTGGGTTCCAACAATCAAAGTGCTTGAGAGCGCTGATGAGGCTTATAATGCAGCTCTGAAAGAGGCAGGAGTAAAACGCGAGGATATCCAGGCACTCGGAACAACAGGGTACGGAAGATTCCTTATCGGAGAACATTTTAAAGCAGACCTTATCCAGGAAGAGATCACTGTCAATTCCAAAGGTGCGGTCTATCTTGCAGATAAACAAAAAGGACCTGCCACTGTTCTTGATATCGGCGGGATGGACAATAAAGCCATTTCAGTCATGGACGGAATTCCCGGCATGTTCACCATGGGCGGGATATGCGCGGGTGCTTCAGGAAGATTTCTTGAGATGACCGCAAAAAGATTGGGTGTGGAAATCACCGAACTCGGGGCACTTGCACTGAAAGGGAGCCATAAGAAGGTTGTCATGAACAGCTACTGCATCGTTTTCGGGATTCAATCCCTGGTCAATTCGTTGTCTGCAGGAAGTAAACCAGAAGATGTGGCTGCAGCAGCATGCCATAGCGTGGCAGAACAGCTGTTCGAGCAGCAGCTTCAGGAGATCGATGTGAAGGAACCAGTTATAATGTGCGGTGGAACATCTCTCATTGAGGGATTGCCAAGAGCTGTTGAGGAGCTGCTTAAAGTAAAGGTGATCGTCCCGGAGAATGCGCAATTGATCGGTGCAGTCGGGGCTGCTTTACTCGCATCCGGGTTTATCAGGGGATGAGATGGAACAGCTTGAAACGTTTATGGTGGAGTCTCCAGATGCTGTGGGAGCAAAGACTACTAAAACCCTGATACAGGATGTGCTCGCAGACCTCTCGCTGAACAGGGTGATAGGGAGATTAAGGGTCTTTGTTGACCCTGTGGAGCCTGTCTTTATATTTGCAGCTCTTCTGCGCCTGGGAACCCCGGCTATCAGGCTCAAGGATTTTGCAAAGGTGGATATGGGTGCCCTTGGTAAGGATGAGGTGAAGATAGAGTTGCTTCGCGAAGCTTTCACCATAAAGTTGCTCAACAAGCTCTGGGAAAAGTACGGCAAGGAAAATATCGTGCAGCCTGATAAGAAGATAATCGTCGTAAAAACCGATCCCATAAAGGAACTGGATGTACTGAGGGAGATAGTGATAGAGGAGCCACAGCAGGAAGTGCTTGACAGGCTCATAGACGCAATAGCGCTTCGCATAATACCAGAGGGTTTCAGGGTGAGAAAACATGAGCTTTCAAGTTCTCATGTATTATTTGTGGCTTCAGAGGATACGCTGAAACCTGAGTGGTTAGAGAAGGCCAAAGATATTATTGAATCCCTGAGGAGGAGTGAAGACAATGCTTGAACCTGTGATGTATGAGGGCGGGGTGTATAAACATAATCAGATCATCGAGCTCGTGGAGGACCTCGGGGGCTACATCATCCAGAAGAATGTGATGCAGACCGATGTTGTGCTCCTGATGCTCGTTCCGCTGAACGATATGGATATTGTGGAGGAAAAAGCCAGGGAGCTTCTCGGCAAGCTCACAAGAGCACCTCTGACAGGTACGGAAATCGCGACCGTGGCACCCACGCTTGCATATCATCATCTTCCTCACCTTGACTGCGACGTGGCAGAGTTCCTTCGAAAAAAGGGAGCAAAGACGAACATGGTCGGACTTGCGCGCGGTGTGGGAAAAAGGATATGCCAGCTCTCTGCTTATGAGCGCGACCTTATCAATGAACACGACCTCGCAGTTTTCATCCTGGGGAACTATGAACACTGCATCATCGAGAAATCAAAGAGGCTCTATGAAGGAATAGAGGTTCCGATAGTGGTAACAGGTGCTCCTGAGCTGAAGCTTGAGGATGTTCCGAACGCCACAGCCTATGTGGGCAGCTTCGGCAGGATCCTGCATCACATGCGCCATTCAGAGGAACTGCGAACCCTGGACAAACTTGCTGATGTGATAGGCAAGGTGCTGGACAATGTGAGACAGGAGATAGCGAAGGACCCGCCTTCTGTCGCACCGCCGCGCATCAAGAAAGAGATAGAGGAGCAGATACCAGAGATCATAGACAGCCTCCATCCCCTGCCCATCACATTGCAGATGAACGGAGCGCGTGTCAAACTGCCGTATGAAGAATACCATGAGAAGCTGGAGAATATCCAGTTCGTTGAAGGGATGAGCATGAAAGACGTGGCTCAGGTGCTTCCTTCAAAGATGAGGAACTTTGTTCTGATCAGGGCGCGTCCGAAATCAGAAACCGGGTTTGTGATATGATATATCAGGGATATTTATGCAGGCAGAAGTATACGATAAAGTCAGGGTGGAAAGCAGGGGAACAAGGTACGAAGGAACCCTCATGCCCTCGCAGACGGGCAGGATCGTTCTGAAACTCAAGAATGGCTATAACATCGGGATAAGCAGCGAATCCGCTTCGATAACACTGCTTGAGAAAAAAGAAGACAAAAAGATCCAGGGATTGATCCCTGAGCTGCACAGGGAAAAACATGAAAAACTTCCAGAGATCTCAATTCTCTCAACCGGGGGCACGATCGCGAGCAAGATCGATTACCGCACTGGAGCTGTGAGCTCGCAGTTCTCTGCCGAGGATATACTGCGTGCCATCCCCGAACTTGAAGATATGGCGAACTTCAACTGCCGCATGATCTACAGCATCCTGAGCGAGAACATGCGTCCTTCCTACTGGGTTGAACTTGCACGTGCTGTGTACGATGAGATAAAGAACGGAGCAGAAGGCGTCATCATCACGCACGGGACTGACACGATGATGTATACTGCAGCAGCTCTTTCGTTCATGATAGAAACCCCTGTGCCCATCGTACTTGTGGGCTCCCAGCGAAGCGCTGACAGACCGAGCAGCGACAATGCCATGAACGCCATATGCGCAGCGGCTGTTGCAACGAGCGACATAGCAGAGGTATGCGTTGTGATGCACGGCTCAACAAGCGATGATTTCTGTTATATCCACAGGGGAACAAAAGTGCGCAAGATGCACACCTCTCGCCGCGATGCCTTCCAGTCCATAAATGCAAGACCCATTGGACGCGTGGAGTATCCATCGCGCCAGATCAGAATATTATCCAGACACGTGAAACGGGGGGAGAAAAAACTGGCTCTTCATGATAAGCTTGAATCACGATGCGCGCTGATAAAATACGCTACAGGAGCAAGCCCGGAATCCCTGCTCTTCCATGCGGGCTCTGGCAGCAGAGGCATTGTTATAGAAGGCACAGGTCTTGGTCATGTTTCGACAGAATGGATCCCTGTCATAAAGAACGCGGTTGATGCAGGTATTCCGATCATTATGACATCCCAGTGCATCAACGGCAGGGTGTGCGACAGAGTGTATGACACAGGAAGGGACATACTTAAGGCAGGTGCCATAGAGGGGGAGGATATGCTGTCCGAAGTGGCGCTTGTGAAGCTCATGTGGGTGCTCGGACAGGCATTTGATCCAGAAAAAGTGAGACAGCTGATTCACGAAAATGTGGCAGGCGAGATCACACGAAGCACGATTTCATCATCATAATAACCATACTCGTTATTATTATAATCATAATTATCTATAGCAAATAATATAAGCGTAAATATTAAATACTTGTAAAACCAATATTGGTATTGTAGTAGGATTAGGCACCTAACGCCTTTAGTACCCTCAGTCTCCTTCGACCCATCGTTTTAATTAGGTGCTTAATCACTACTTCTCTTTTCAAAAATCTGGAAATTCAGGCCATTTTTGATTTTTTAATGACCCTGATGCTTTTTATTTTCGTAAAAGGATAATTACCTGTCTCATCTTTTTCAGCAGATTTGACCATGTCCCATATTGTGAGAAGTGCTGTGCTGACACCGTAAAGAGCCTCCATCTCAACACCTGTTTTTCCTGTGGATTTTACCTCCACAGTCGCTGTGATGGCATCATCTCCGAGATCAAACTTCACATCAATGCTGGTGATCGGGATATTATGACACATCGGGATAGCGAAAGATGTGCGCTTCACTGCCATGATGGCTGCGATACGTGCAGTTTCAAGCACCTCCCCTTTCACGATCTGCCTGTTCTTGATCGCTTCAATGGTATCTGGCTTTAATTGTATCTCTCCTGCTGCAACTGCCTGCCTTGCAACATCCGCTTTATTGCTTATGTCCACCATCTTTGCCCTGCCATCTTCAATATGCGAAAACATGTTCTATCAACCATACATTGCCTTTGGTATATAATCAATAACGTCCGTCGCAAGTAGCCCGTATCCGAATTCCTCGAATGCCAGATCCCCTGCAGCGCCGTTAATGAAGGCTGCTGCGCATGCTGCTTCAAATGCATCGTGCTTTGCGAATAAGGCTCCCGTAAGACCTGCAAGCACATCCCCTGTCCCCCCCACTGTCATGCCCGCGTTCCCTGTCCTGCTGGCACGGAGCTCTATGCCGTCAGAGATGAGATCAACAGCGCCTTTCAACAGCACTGTCGCTTTGTTATCCCTGGCGAAATCCCTGACGAATTCTGCTTTCTCTTTTTCATCCACAGGCACATCAGCGCCTGATATCCGCTTCATTTCACCTGCATGCGGAGTGATTATGAGATTCTCGCTGTTTGCAGGGAAGAGCTGCTGCAGCAGTGCATCTGCATCAATGACCGCTTTCCTGCACAACGGCACGATCTTCCTTACAGCCTCAAGCGTGGAATCTGAGGTCCCGAGACCCATGCCCATAACAACAACATCATGTCTTTTGATCAGATCAGAAATGACTGGAACATCCTCTTTTACAAGCCTGTTATCAGAGAGCGGATGAACGATAAGATTGGGTGAGAACGAGGCGATGATGTCTGAAACATTTTTTGGTGCAGCCACTGTCACAATATCAGCCCCGGCGCGAAGAGCTCCGAGTGCTGCAAGTGCGGGTGCTCCCGAATATGCTCCGCCGCCTATGACAAGTACCCTGCCTGCATCGCCTTTGTGGCTTGTGACCGGTCTTGATAGAAATGGTCTGATATCTCCAGGCCCCACGAAAAATTCTGCCTCGCGCGGGATACCTATATCAACAACATTGACCTCGCCAGTATATTTATCCGCACCTTTTGATACCAGACCGGCTTTCATCCTGTGGAATGTCAGGGTCAGGTCTGCCTGCACTGATTTCTCGAACTTGCCTGTGTCTGGATCAATGCCAGATGGAACATCCACTGATATCACGAAGGCATCAGAGCCATTGATAAGATCTATCGCTGTGGATTCGGGTTCATGGATCCTTCCCCTGACACCCGTGCCGAAAATACCTTCAATGATCACATCTGCATTTTTTATCAGGGATCTATCGAGCTCTTTTGGATCCGAGATCTGGATCAGAGGGATCGAGGTCTTCTCAAGCGCGTTCCAGTTATGTCTTGCCTCTTCTGTCCTGATGTCCTCTTTTTTACCGAGCAGCACCACCGCGGTGTCATAATCCCTCAGATGCCGCACAGATACGAAAGCATCTCCACCATTGTTTCCCCTGCCTGCGATGATCACGATCTTTCCAGAACTCATCCTTTTCTTTACCGCGGAAGCAACAGCAGCGCCTGCATTTTCCATGAGCTGAAGTCTTTTCACACCCAGATATTCGCAGTTTATATCTATCGCTGCCATGCGTGAAGAGGTGATCGAATCCATGATACGATATATTATCCGTACACACTTATAATTTATCGAAAAACAATAATTAGTTATTTAAGCTACTAAATCTGGATATAACAAGAAATATTGTATAAATGAGACCATATTTTATAAATCCTTTTCATACATTGGGATAGTCACATGATTTCACACATATACGGCGAGATAGCATACAGCGGTGAAGGCTATGTTGTGATAGATTTCAATGGTCTGGGGTACCAGGTCAATGTTACGCAGCCCACGCTGCAGGATCTCAGGGACAGGAAAGAGAAGATCAAATTATACACCCATCTTCATGTCAGGGAAGATGATCTGACGCTCTACGGGTTCAGGAGCAGGGAAGAACTTGAGATGTTCAGGCTGCTGATCAGCGTGACAAGGATAGGGCCTCAGATAGCTCTTAACATTTTATCCCGGATAGGGATACATGAGCTTGCTGCTGCCATAATCCATGAAGATGAGAAGGTACTGACCAGCATCTCTGGTGTAGGCCAGAAGAATGCCAGGCGGCTGATCCTGGAACTCAGGGACAGGATAAAGAAGAAAATGGTGAGCTTTGGGCCTGAAAGTATGAGCAATGTCAATTACGATGCAGTGAGTGCGCTTGTCTCTCTCGGGTTTGCCCAGCGTGAAGCCAGGGAAGCTGTAGAAGCTGTCGCCCCAGGGATGAAAGATCCCACTGTCCAGACGATGATCAAAGCAGCGCTTTCGAAGTTAAAGGAATGAAAAGTGAACATGGAAGAAAGAATCATTGATCCGGCATCTCTGAACGAAGAAAAGGAAGATATTTCGATCCGCCCGGCAAGGCTTGATGAATTCATAGGCCAGAGCGCTATCAAAGAATCCCTGAAGATATTTATCGAGGCTTCAAAGAAAAGGGGTGAACCGCTTGACCACATCCTCTTTTCAGGACCTCCGGGACTTGGGAAAACAACGCTTGCGAATATTATAGCCCGTGAGATGGGCACAGGCATAAAAGCAACCTCAGGACCTGTGCTTGAACGACCTGGCGATCTTGCAGCTATGCTCACTTCTCTCAAAAAAGGTGATGTGCTTTTCATAGACGAGATACACCGTCTCAACCACGTGATTGAGGAGATCCTGTATCCTGCGATGGAGGACTTTGAGATAGACGTGATGATAGGAGAAGGACCGAGCGCAAGATCGATCAGGCTCAATCTTGACCATTTCACCCTGATAGGTGCGACCACGAAGGTTGGACTCCTTGGCTCACCTTTCAGGGACAGGTTCGGGTTCACTGCAAGGCTCAACCTGTATGAGGTTGAGGAGCTTGTACAGGTTGTAAAGAGGAGCGCTTTGATCCTGGGCATTCAGGTGACAGCGGAAGGTTCGCTTGAAATCGCAAAACGCAGCCGCGGCACACCTCGAATAGCCAACCGGCTGCTGCGGCGCGTCAGGGATTTTGCTATCGTGAGAGCTGATGGGAAGATAACCCGCGATGTTGCTGACCAGGCGCTCGCAATGCTGGGTATAGATAGACTTGGTCTGGATGACCTTGACAGGAGAATTCTCGCTGTGATATCAGAAGATTTTGGAGGAGGGCCAGTAGGTGTGAAAACCCTTGCTATTTCAACTGGTGAAGAGGTCAGGACGATCGAAGAGGTCTATGAGCCTTATCTCATCCAGGTAGGGTTCATAAAAAGGACTCCCCAGGGTAGAGAAACGACGCTGGCTGCAAAGGAACACATAAAGCACGGCAGATAGGTCTGCCGTGCGATCCTCTTATGGATCAGATCTTTTTCTCTTCGCTTTCACCTGGAGGTTTTCCAGCTCCGGGGATTTTGCCCTTTGAAGTCAGAAGATATACGATAACCGCACCGACGACGATTATTATTACGAGAAGCAAAACGACATTGATCCTGGCCTCTCTGACCTCGATGGGTTTCTTCTGTCCAAGTATCTCAACCGTATAATTTCCAGGCTGTGATATCTGTTTTTCAAACGTGACAAGCTTTGTGTCTCCAGGTGCAAGCGTGACCGGTCTGCTGTCTATTTCTGTATTATTGACTATGAGCGCAACAGGAAGGGTTCCTGCTTTTGTACCCACGTTTGAGATATTCGCCGAGATCACGGCGTTCTCGTTCGAATAAACCACAGGTGTGACGATATTGATGTCCAGAGCCCTGAACTCTATGTACGGTACCCTGATTTCAATATCCCTGGCTGCTGCGATGAAACCCTGCTTTGATGCGAAAATGGTATGCCTGCCGCTCACGTTTGGAGCATATTTCACCGAGCCGTTGCTATCAGTTTCACCCACAGTGATGTTATCGAACAAAACCATTGCTCTGCTGACAGGAAGATCTTTGTTAGTGATTCTAATGTTCATTGGCTGGAACTGGTTTCCTCTTACTGGCGCATCAATGACGAGCCTGTTCTCAAGATATCCTTCTATTTCAAGGCTCTTTACAGCCTTCTGATATCCAAGTTTGGTCGCTGTCATGTTATATGTGCCTGTTTTCAGTGTCTTTTGCAGGGTTAAGTTAAGATTTCCCTCTTTATCGGTCTGGCCAGCATCAGAATTGATACTGACAGTTGCGCCTTCAACAGCTTTGCCTCCTGCAGTGACCCTGACTTTAATGGCATCTCCGGCAGTTGCCCTGGCAGCGGCATCAATAACAAGCTGATCCGCGATCATCTCAGGTCTGACCTCGACAAAAGGATAAAACCTGAGGTCGCCTGAATCAGCCACCCTGAACTTGATATTGCCCATCAGGTCTACCGTGCCGGAGGATAGACCTATGGAATTCCTGTTCGTCATTGTGATTCCATTTGCCCCGATACTGCTGATCTCCATTGCTCCATATACATCTCCATTCCTGACAGATGTATAGGATTCAGAGATCTGGAACACTCCTCTCACAAAGGCTGCATTCAATTCCCTGCCCCTGAACACAGAATCGAAGTGGATTGCTATGATCGGTACATCGCTTACATTTCCTAACTTTTTGATATAGGTGTAGGTATCTTCGCCTGAAACCACATCATCATCAACCTTCGTTCCATCTTTGAGCAGTACGACCCAGATCTGTCCCTGACCTGCGCCTATGTCAACATCCTGCATCTTGAGCACATAACCCTCTTTCAGGGTCAGGGTACTCCCTTCTGAAAAAATGCGCTTTGTTTCATCGTCAAGAAGCACCCTGTGCAACTGGGTCCTGTCAAAAAGGCTTATGGGTTGTGAAACAATGCTGTTCTTTGCATAGCCAGCGAAATACCTGTCTGCCATGAACCCGATCACCTGATACTTTCCAAAACCAGAATAGTCAAAGCTGACCTCCTGAGGAGATGTTGAGTAAACCAGTCTTCCTGAAGGAATTGATCTTCCGCTGATTCTTTCGATCTTGAGATTCTCTTTTCCCACGTCATGGTCCATATCATAGTAAAAGCCAATATTTGTACCCCCGATGTTGAGACCGAAGTTCAGTGGCGTCCATTCCTGGGTCGCAGGATATACAGTGCCCCTTGCCTCGAACACGCCTGTCTTTTCCACTGATAAGCCGAATCTCAGAACATTACTATCAGCCACAACGATTTTCAAATCCCCTACGAGATCGATTGTATGTCCGGGGGAAAGGCTGATGGAGTGCAGGTTTGTCATCTCGATTCCGCCAGAATATACACTGCTGATCTCCATTTCCCCGTATCTATCACCGTTATTTACAGAAATATAGGATTCAGAGATCTGGAAAATACCCCTTATAAAAACTGCGTTCACTTCCCTTCCTCTGAAGACTGAATCAAAGTGTACAGCGATCAAAGGCATGTCATCTTCGCTTCCCACCTTTTTTGTATAGATATAATTATCATTCCCTGATACAACATCATCATCGATCTCCACACCATCTTTCAACAGTACAACCCATATCTGCCCCGGGCCTGCACTTATATCGACTTCCTTCATTTTCAGAACATAACCCTCTTTTAATGTCAGTGTTCCACCTTCAGATGCAATGCGCTTTTCCTCTTCATCCAGGAGAACCTTGTGCAGCTGTTTGCTATCGAGAAGGCTTTTTGTTTCTCTATTTGAAGTCACACTGTTCCGGGTATAGCCTGCGAAATATTTGTCTGCCATGAACCCTATTACCTGATACTTTCCAAAACCAGAATAATCAAAGCTGACCTCGATAGGAGAGGTCTTATAACTGATATCTCCCCTGGCTATCGTCCTTTTAATGTTGCTGATTGTCAGTTCCTCTGTGCCAAGATTATCATTGAGGTTGTAATAAAAACCTGCGAAGCTGTATGCGTTCCATGTGTATGTACGATCCATTCCCTTGCTTTCGTCCCAGATGCGATTGCCTGATCCGGCCGCACCTGCTGTGCCTGTGAGCAATAGAATGAATAAAATTATTCCGACCGCGATTCTGAGGGAATGTCCCTCGTCACCGTTCTCATATACCATAATATACCACCTTGTACCGGTATCAGCTCAGATCTTCAACAGAGCTTTGTCTCTGCTTTTGATAAAGCTTTATAGTATAAAAACCCTACTGATAAAAATGGCATTAAATATAAATCCATCAGAAGCCGAGCGCATCCTCTATTCTGGTGATCTCAGGTCCTGTTGTATCTTCCCCTGCCACGCAGCCCTTGCCGTTGGCAAGAAGCCCTGAACCAACAAGAGGTGAGCCGAAATTCACTGTGCCTATCTCCACAGGCAGACCGAACAGATCTTCAAGTACAGCGAACTCTGAATCAGTGGTTTTCGGATGCACCAGCACCCCGCTGTTCGTGGCGATCGCTGCCATGCCCACGGTCTTCAATCCTGCCACAGTACCTCTTCTCACATCAACTCCCAGGGTCTTCTTAACGATGCCTGCAGCTTTATCAGAGAGGTCGGGATGCACAAGTGCAGCAGTGTCGTTTGCGAGAATGAGATTGCCGGCTGCGTTCAATTCCCCTGGCAATCGCGCGGCTTTCACATGCTTTCTTATTTTCCTGAGTTCCTTTTCAAGAATAAAACCAGCGATTACGGTACCTTTTGTATTCCCGCGTGACAGCGTACCGATGACTGTACTTCCTCCGACCGAGGTTCTGACCGCAGCTACGTTCAGCGATTCTTCCAGATCTTTTATCAGTTCCAGAGAAATGTCATGCGGGACAAAAACAAAATCCTCTGTGCAGGCTGCAAATACCCCGACCACAGAGGCTCCTGAGATGTTTAATTTGCGTATCAATTCTGCTTTTTTCTTTGAAAATTACTTTTGGGCAAGTTCAGCTTCCACACCGCCGGCTTCGAATTTCACTGCCCTTACCCTGACTTTCAGGGGCGGTTTCATGGAACCTCTTTCCCAGAGTTTTTCATTGATGGTTTTATCGATCTTGACGTGTTCAGGTTCAGTCTTTAAGTGCTTTGCAAGATATGCCCTGACTTTTCTTGCCGCGCTTTCTGCTCTCTTCCAGCGCGGGACTTTCCTTGCATCAGATAGAGGGATTGTATAGATTCTTTCAATGTCTGCCATATGATTTTCACCTTAAACATCCAGTGTGCTGCGTCTCCAGTGGCGCCTCTTTGGATGGGTCATTACCTTCCTGTTGGTTTTCACAATGACCCAGGCCGGAACACGCTGGTTCTGGTTCTGCGCTTTTGCCAATCTTTTCTTCTTGCCTTTTGTCTTTTGTGTCATAAAAATCCACCGAATAAACTTGAATGGATCTCTTCTTTAGGTCTTGAGTAATTGATAAGTCTTTTGTATATGCACTATTCTATGGCGTCAATAAACCGTTGGATTGATTCTCCAGATTTTTTATCCCTTCCTTAATAATCTCGAAAAGCTCAGAATCATCATGTTTGAACTTGATAATCCTTCCCCTTCGTTCATCGTAGAATCGTTTCTGTTCATA
>JAPZAV010000101.1 GCA_027460465.1 Candidatus Methanoperedens sp.
GATGTGTCGCCGGGTTTTATCCGCTCCCTGCTCGGGCAGAAGAAAAGCTCAGAAGAGATCGCCAGAGAAATAAGCGATGCACAAACCGCAACCAATATCAGAGCGCATCTTAGATTTGCGGGTCAGGCATATACACTCAACATAACAGCCTATGACAATAAGTCACTCGCAGGGGATATACTCACGCTGCCTCCGCGTGGAACAAGCCAGACAGGCTTCACTCCGGCTGCAGCAGGACACATCTCGCTGTCAATATCTGAATACGAAGGTGAAGTGTTATCAACAGGTACCATATCCATGAATGGTACGGATTATAAAGTGCTGCTGACCTCCCCAATGAAACCCGGAAGATGGTAAGGAAAGATAATAATGGATTCCCGGCAGGGGATTCATTTTATTTATCCTCTTGACAAGAAAGGTAACAATACCAAAAAGGGATAGAAGGAGATGCGATTGCACATGAAAAGAGTGGTTTTATTGCTTCTGTTAACCTTAGTTATTCCTTCAGTGGCACCTGAATCTTTTGCAAGGCCACAGTATCTTACAAACCTCAGCACAGTGTATGGTAACGGTTCATGCGGAACCTGCCATGTCATAGCGTCTGGCGGAGGACCGCGCAATTCTAACGGAACATTCGGGCAGCACAACCCTGGCGGAACTTATGTGCCGCGTAACTCCAGCAGAATGAATGGACAGCGCAACTCTAATAGAACGCTACCCCTCAACTCGTACGGAACATTGTTTGAGAACCAGCCTGAACACGCTACCGATCCCAGTGCGGCCCTGATAGCTATAGGGCAGCCGCCTACAGAAACGGCAGCTCCAGCAAATACGGGCACACAGACTCAAGTGGCTCCAGGGTTTGAAATTGTGGTTTCCTTGATCGGATTATTTGCTGGAACTCTCCTTGCGCGGCGGCATAATAAATGAATATGAAAAGTAAGATCCTGGCAGTTTTACTCATCCTGTCTATCCTGGGAAACATTTACCTGATTTCTCTTAACCAGCCTGAGCAGAGGACAGCATATCTTGAGAGCGGTCTGAACAGCACTCCTGCAGGCCTGCAGGGATTCGCAGCACTCCAGGCACCTGCAGTCATGCAGAGGATCGAATATATTCAGGATTATCCTTTTGAAAGGAGGCAGGTAGTGGAGGAAGGTAACATGATCAACATCTCTGCAGAGATAAGGCCTGGAAAGGGGAGGGTACTTGTAGAGACAAGACCGCTCATGGGTACAGTGTTCCAGGATGCTGCCAATACAGCGGTCTATGCAGCCCGGAAAAAGACCGGTATTCAGCTTTTGGATAGCGATGTGATCTTCAGCATAGATTCCCGGAATGAGATTCCTTCTGTGGACGGCCCAAGCGCCGGGGCTCTGATGACACTGCTTGTAATATCAGCTCTCGAACATAAGGATCTGAAAAATGACGTGACGTTGACTGGCACAATTGATCAGTCCGGTCATGTGGGTGCGGTCGGAGGGATTGTCGAAAAAGCAAAGGCTGCAAAACAGAGCGGTAAGACCCTGTTCCTTTTGCCGGGGGAAAATAGTATGCTGGTACAGTATATCGAAAAAACAAGAAAGCTAGCAGGCGTGACAATAACAAGAAAGGTACCAGAAACGATTGATACCAGGCAGTACATAGAGGCAAATGTCGGCATAAACGTCGAATATGTGAATAATATTGATGATGTCCTGAATTATGCCATGGAGAGCGATATCCCGGGAGGGTGATACGATGGAAACTATAATAGAACTGCAGGATACCTGGAAGATTTACAGGATGGGCGAAGTGGAAGTACCGGCACTGAGAGGGGTGAGCGTTGAAATAAAGAAAGGAGACTTTGTGGCTATCATAGGCGCTTCTGGAAGCGGTAAGTCAACAATGATGAATTTGATAGGCTGCCTTGATCTCCCTTCCAGAGGCTGCATCTATCTCAAATCACATGACATCAGCAAATTAAGTGAATCTGATCTGGCATCCCTGAGAGGCAGGACTATCGGTTTTATCTTCCAGCAATATAACCTGATACAATCAATAACTGCTTTTGAGAATGTTGTGCTTCCTCTGGAATTTCTGGAATATGATGATAGGGAAGCAGCAACCAGGGCAAGAGAAATACTGACACTGGTAGGATTGGGCGACAAGATGCACCATCGACCGATGCAGCTTTCTGGAGGTCAGCAGCAGAGGGTTTCCATAGCAAGAAGCCTGGTAGGCGATCCTGAGATAATCCTTGCGGACGAGCCGACTGGAAACCTGGACAGTGTTACAGGAAAAGAGGTGCTGAATATGCTTCACAGTCTGTGGAAAGAGCGGGGAAAAACGATAATCATGGTCACTCACGACCTTAATATGGCAAAATATGCACACACAACAATCGAACTCAAAGATGGGAAGATAATGAGAATATCTGAAAATAATAAGGTGAATTAAGACCCCGCATTTAAATGCGGGGAATAGGACTGATAGAAATGAAAAAAATAATATTTCCGGTTTTGATAATACTGGTATTAACGGCCTGTACCCCTGCAGTCAATGCAGGTTTAGCTGGTTCAACAGTTTTAACAATAAGCCTTGCGAACTATGATCCTAATCCTGCAATTGCTGGAGATACTGTGGAAGTACGTATAGGTATCCAGAACATAGGGGGTATGGATATCAAGGATTTAATGATGGAAGTCGTACCCTCATATCCATTTGAGCTTGTGACCGGGGAAAATGCTATCCAGGATGTGGGAATCGTCCAGGGGGTGCAACCGGATTCTGGTGCAAATATCAAGATCGTAAAATACAGGATGAAAATAAACAGGGACACTCCTGCAGGAAGTTACGAACTCAAAATCAAGTATTATGATCAAGGTTCAACTGATTTTAATCAAAAAAGTCTGTACCTTGATGTAAAGAGCAAGGAAAGTGCTGAAGTCATTCATATTGACAAGTCAACTCTTGTTCCTGGAAAGCAGAGCAGCCTGAAGTTCACGATCAATAATGTCGGAAATGCTCCGTTGAGGGATTTGACTTTCTACTGGGAGAATGAAGACAGGGTCATTCTTCCTGTCGGAAGCGACAATACAAAATATATCAGGTACATTGACATTGGCAATAGCGCTGATCTGGAATACCAGGTGATCGCAGATACCAATGCACAGCCTGGATTATACAAGCTGAACTTATATCTGACGTATGAAAACTCAGTATCAAATCAAACAAAAAAAATAAGCACCATTGCTGGAGTTTATGTTGGCGGTGGAACAGATTTTGATGTGGCTTTCTCTGAGAGCGCAAACGGCGAGACATCTTTTAGCGTTGCAAATATAGGAAGCAATCCTGCATACTCGGTATCAGTGATAATTCCTGAACAGCCGGGCTGGAGAGTAAGCGGCTCAAATTCAGTCATAATAGGCAATCTGAACAAAGGAGACTACACTGTAGCCAGTTTCAAATTGCAATCACCAATCAGCGATATTAATACCCAGAATATAACCGGAAGAAGCAATACCAACATCCAGGGAAGGTCTACGCAGAGATCAATGAATAGCTCATCTGATACGGCACACATGCAAATCGCCTATACTGACACTATGGGAGAAAGAAAAGTCGTCGATAAAGATGTCAAAATTGGCTTTCAAAACATAGCATCTGCAGATGCAGCTTTGCAGGCACGAAGAGCAACAGGACAGCAGGGAAGTGTATTCACCAATTACATATTGTATTTCTTCGGAATAACGTTGCTTGTAGGTGGAGTTGTAGCCCATAGAAAGTACAGGAGCCGCAAATTGGCTGATCCTGATTTCAAAATAAAGGATTTGTTAAAAAGTATTAAGAAATGAGACCCCGCAAATGAGACCCCGCATTTAAATGCGGGGAATAGGACTGATAGAAATGAAGCTTAGAAAATGTTTCAGGCATGCGTTTAATATGGTGCTGCATAGCAAGCTTCGAAGCTGGCTGACCATAACAGGCATAGTCATAGGCGTTGCTGCCGTAATTGCCATTGTATCGATAGGAGACGGGATGCAGCAATCGCTGAATGCGCAGCTGAGCGGTCTTGGCGGAGATATCGTGACCATCTCACCCGGCTTTGAACGGGGCGGGGGCATGTTTAATATGAGAGGCGGCGGGGGAGGAGGTGGTTCTTCCGGACCTCAGGCGACGACCAAAGAAATAGTGCTAAGCAGGAGTGACCTTCAGGCATTGAAGAGTATACCTGATATTGCGCTGATCGATACGAATATCAGGGGGAGCGTGGACATGTCCTATCTTGGCAAAACAGGCAGGGTATCCGTAACGGGCGTTGATCAGAGTGTATGGTCTCAAATTACTACAGGTAAAATAAAAACAGGCAGAATGCTTGATTCTGCTGATCAGAATGTCATAGTCATAGGAGGAAGGCTCGCATCTTCTTATTTTTCGCAGCCTCTTGGAATAAATAAGATGATCACGATAAACGGCAGTGCTTTCCGGGTTGTGGGAATTCTTGATGACCAGAGCAACAGCGTCTATATGCCAATTCAAATGGCATATCAGGTGACTTCGGATAAGAAAAATGATATCTACGATACGATTGTTGTAAAGATCAAGGATGAAAATCAATTGGATGAAGTGATCACAAAAATCGAAGACAAACTTATGACTGCAAGACATGTAACTCAAAAGAACAAAGATTTTTCGGTTGCTTCAAGGAAGGAAGTGCAGCAGGCAAGAGCAGATACGATGAATTCCATGAATGCGTTTCTTCTCGCAATTGCAGCAGTTTCATTGATCGTCGGCTCCGTAGGGATAGCAAACACCATGTTCACTTCTGTCCTTGAAAAGACAAAAGAGATCGGAATAATGAAAGCCATTGGTGCACGAAATAATGACATTTTGCTCATATTCCTGTTCAATGCAGCATTTATCGGACTTGTTGGAGGCGTTATTGGCATAATCCTTGGAACGATTCTTTCAGGCTTCATGCCTGCGCTTGTGGGGAATCTTCCGCTGATGAGAGGCACCACAATAGTATCATTGAACTCGATAATTATGGCATTATCAGTATCTGTTGCAGTTGGCGTAATTGCGGGAATAATTCCTGCCTATCAGGCATCAAAATTGAAGCCTGTTGATGCTTTGAGATACGAATAAGTACCTGAAAAATATGATTTATCCCTCTCCTTTCAGTTCCTGGCTCATTCCGACCAATACTTTTAATATCACATCTGATCAAACACAAATTGTGGAGTTATCATGCTGGAACAGGAATCATTCTGGAATGCGCAATCATTTGCTGTGATCACAGACAGCACAAAACCTGCAATGAAATGGACAGTGGATGAATTGACCAAAAAGGGTAAGAAAGTATATGTTGTTGATATGTCAGGCAGATGCCCCATTTGCGATAAGACTCCTCCATCAGGTATTGATACCTTGGAGTGCAGGAACTGCAATACAGTTATTCCATCAACAGCAAAGTTCTGCGATAAGTGCGGAGCGGCGCAGCCTGAGTAAATCATGAGGGTTTTCTATGGTCGATGCAAAGAAATATCAGGTTCCTGATATTCAGATCGCCAGTTTTATCATAGAGATCCTTGATGATGAACAGAAACCAGTTGCAGGAGCAGGTTTCAGTGTTTATGTCGATGGAGTTGGGATGAGTGCACAGACGGATAAGGACGGGATCATCAGGGTACCCAGACCGAAGAGCGAAGTCAGGCTGGCTCTTGCCGGGGAGGAGACCGGTTCGGCAAGCGAAGAGTCCAAGGCACCTGGCGAGGAAGTCGAAACTTCTACGCCTTTGCAAAGCCCAACAACTGCATCTCCGAGCCCATCA
>JAPZAV010000102.1 GCA_027460465.1 Candidatus Methanoperedens sp.
AGGTATTAAAAATCGTTCTTTGCGAACTTTGCGCCCATTGCGGTGTTTCAGCATCTACATAAGGTCATAATACACTTTAATCGAGATATGGGTTGTCAAGGATGCTCTTTTCCAGAGAGTCAAACCTTGTGTTTGCAGCATCGAACCTGTAATTCAATCCCTCAAATTTAACGTCCATTTCTGTTCGCAAGCTCTTTATCTCTGCATGTACTGCCATCATTTCGCCTTTCAGTTCACTGAGCTTGGGCAGTAATAACCGTTCTATCCATCCAGGAATCTTTTCAGCAGGCATAATCTAAACTTGAATTGCATCCTATTTAACCATAAGCACAGAACTTATTAATTATCCTTTCAATCTTATAGAATATGTATTTAATACTTGCAATATAGTCTGATAACATGAAAAACCTTGACTGGGCAGAGAAATACCGCCCCCGGACACTATCCCAGATCACAGGTCATAATAAAGCAGTGGAAGAGCTCAAGAAATGGGCGATGTCATGGATGCAGGCGATCCCTGAAAACAGGGCGGTTGTACTCTATGGAAGAGCCGGGATAGGCAAGACCACGGCAGCTCATGCCCTGGCGCATGATATGGGATGGGAGGCCATCGAGTTGAACGCCAGCGATCAGCGAACTGCAGATATAATCCAGAAAGTGGCAGGCTCTGCTTCGCAGATGAGCACGTTTGGCGGCATGAGGCGGCTTGTGATACTGGACGAAGCGGATAATATTCATGGCACTGCAGACAGGGGAGGGGAGAGGGCAATTCTGGAGCTGATAAAGAAAGCAAACCAGCCCATCATTCTCATTGCGAACGAACTCTATGAAATGTCAGCCGGGCTCAGAAACGCATGCAGACCGATCCAGTTCAGTTCATTACTGACCCGCTCCATGATCCCCGCTCTTAAAAGGATCGCTGAGGCTGAAGGCATCACATGCGGGCTCGGCGTACTTGAGAAGATCGCAGAGAACGCCAGCGGGGATCTGCGAAGCGCGATAAACGACCTTCAGGCTGTAGCCCAGGGCAGATCAAGGATAGAGCCAGAGGATATCGTCACGGGAGAAAGGGATACCAGGGAAAATATCTTCAAAGTGATGGCAAAGATCTTTAAAGGCACAGATATCCGTGAAGCCCATAATGCCACTTTTAATCTTGATGAGAACCCTGAAGACCTGATCCAGTGGGTGGATGAAAATCTTGCTCTTGAATACACAAGACCGGAAGACCTGGAAAGGGGATATCATTATCTATCCAGGGCATCTCTTTTTCTGGGAAGGGTAAAAAGGAGACAGAATTACAGCATGTGGCGGTATGCAGGTGTGATGATGACAGCAGGGATCGTGGTCGCACGTTCCCATCGCTACACCGGTTTCGTAAAGTTCCAGACACCTTCGCTCTGGAGAAAGCTCGGGCAGACAAAGGGCATGAGGAACATGCGTGATTCCGTGGCAAAAAAGATCGGTGCTCACTGCCATGTCTCGATGAGCTATACAAGATCTCATCTGCTGCCGTTTTTCAGGATGATGCTGAAGGATGAACGATATGCGCCCGGCGCTGCGGCTCTTCTGGCACTTGAGCCTGAAGAGATCGCTTTTCTCACCGAATCAAAGTCGGTCACAAAAAAGGTGCAGATGGTATATGATGCTGCGCAGGCAATGATCCAGGCTGAGACAGAACACGAAATTGAGGTGTTTGGAGGCTTTGGCGAAAAATCCGAGGAAAGGGAAGAGGAACCTGAGGAAGAGATCAGGGTCAGGAAAGACGCAAAGCCGCAGAGTTCACTGCTTGACTTTTGAAATGGGGTTACCAGCCCAGGAAATTAGAGAAATGCCAGAACAGATATAACAACTCTGCATCTAATCATAGGAGTCCTCTGGAAGTCATGACAGCCGAAATGTCAAATCTCCCCTAAGGGCGGTGGATAATAGCATTAAATGAAAGATTGTCCAGAATACTCCTAAGTTTTAAAGCGAAAGAAGAGAAAGTAAGGTTTAAGGTCTGGAGGTTATTTAACAGGCCTGGGCTTTAAGTACGGGGTTTATGTGACTGAAGGCGATAGGAGTTGTGTGCATAGAAAGATGATCAAAACCAGAATGACTACTGTGAAACTGAAATTGGGCACTTAGCTTTAATCATGCCAAAAGATTATATACCAAAATACCATAATGGTATAATATGGAAATCGTGAGCATCGATAAAGCCGGCAGAATCGTTATTCCTGGCGCCCTGCGTAAGAAACTGAAGCTGAATGAAGGATCAAAGCTGCTCATAGCAGATGTTAAAAATGACCTTTTGATCATCAAAAAAATAAAAATAGAAGAACTGGCGGAACAGCTTGAGAAAGATTTCAAAAACATCGATATCGATAACATAGTTGGCAAGGTGCGAAGTGAAGTCAAAGAAAAAATCAGGAAAAAGCACCCGTCGGTTTTTGGTTGATACAAATCTATTCATAGCAACCATCAAGAACCCTAAAAAGGAAACCACCTCGCTGAGGCTACTTTTGGACATGATTGATGATACAACAATCGCGCTAATTGGTAATGAATTCCTGATAATAGATAAAACAGAAGTGGTAGAAGTTGATGAGAAGTTTTTGCGCATCTGCAAATTGTATTTTCCGGAAGATGAGTTAATAGACATATATCACGCCGCTACTTGCCTTCAAGAAGGTGCGATTTTGATCACGAACGACAGGCATTTTGATAAAATAAAAGATGAAAAGATAAAGACAAGAGCAACAGATGAACAATAGAAACTCTTATGCACTCGTGTCGAGATGCCTTACGGATTTCAATCCGAGGTCCGTGACTAAATGGGATAGGTGTTCTCATACTCTCAGAAGGCGATATGAAACCTGAACAACCTTTTAAATACTTGAAATTAAGGCGCGTATTTATATACTAAAACATACCTTTTTTGTACGATGCCTGATGAAGAAACATACAGGATAGTGCATCTGGATGTTAACGAAAAAAAGCAAATTCAAGAACTTATAAAAAGATTGGCATCGGAAGGATGTATAGGTATCGACGAGCATATCTATAAAGACAACAGGGCGTATGATAGATGGGGCATAAACCCTTTTCAGTTATTTGAATTCCTCAAGCAGATTCTGAACAATCCCGAAATAAAAAGAAAAGAACTGCATGATACATCGTATTTCCCGACAAGATACCTTTGCGAATCAGAATTAAATGATCATATCTATCCATGTGTTATAGGCATCGAGAAATCCAATCATGGGCTTATTGTAACCATAACATTACTTAATCGAAAGAAGAAAATCAATTAAAAGAGGTGAAAATATGAAAAAGAATGACGAATTTGAAGACGTGTATGAAGATGTTGTAATTGAGAGTTATGGTATCCCTGTAGTTATTACAGACGTTCTTGTCAGGAAGCACAAAAGCACAGGCAGAAATATCTACATAAATCATCCAAACTCCATCCATAAAATAGAGAAAGGGCTAAAAGCTGCGCTCGGCGTTGCTCCCAGAGGACAGGCTTCATACAAGAGAAAATTAAGCGAGAACGGAAAAATACTGCTGCTACGGCTGCCAAAAGAGCTTAGAGAATCGTATCATATTGAGAAGGGGACACAGGCTATAATTACCCCGATAGGCGCCAAAAAAGCGATTGTAGAGTTTGAGTAATATTTGAATTCCTGCGCCTGAATTGAAATCCTGGAGTCCATTACGCGTGCCTCAAAACACATGATAAACTTCGTTGGGTTCAAAGGGTGAGCTAAGTCCCCTTCCGCAAGGGAGGGGATACAGCGAACCCTTTGGAATAATACTTTCACTCTGCATGGGATAAGTAGATATGGTTCCCTGAAAAGATATGTGGAAGGTCAGGGAGAGCCAGATGCAGCTAACTGAGAAAATCAGGATATACCCTACAATAGAACAAGAATATGTATTGTGGCACTTATCAGAGCAGTGCAGGCTCATCTACAACTTTGCCCTTGCAGAAAGAAAAAGACAGTGGGAACTGAACAACCTTAGATTCGGGTTTCAGGTATTTCCGTGGGGGAAGCCTGAGTGGATAGGGTATACCAAACAGCAGAACGACCTTCCATCGATAAAAGAAAAGTATCCACAGTATGCTTGTGTCAATTCCAAAGTACTTCAAATGGTACTGAGAACGCTGGATGCAGACTACAGGTCATTCATGACACTGCGAACAAAAGGAGACAAAGACGCTCATCCGCCAGGATTCAAAAGCAAGAACAACTTCACTACGATGGTATACAACCAGAGCGGATTCAGGTTACAGGATGGAAGAATCGCTCTTGCTCAGTATTATAGAAAGGACGTGTCACTTGTTTTTGATATATTGGCGGATTATATTGCAAAGAATCTGGGTAGAATCTATCAGGTGGTAGTATCTTATGATCGGGGGAAGTACTATCTCTCGATAGTTCATGAAGTTCCAGAAAAACCGTATGAAGATAATGGTTTGTACCAGGCGATTGACCTTGGGATAACAAAAACAGTAACCGCAGTGAATATGCAGGGAAAGTTCTTTGAAGCCACAAATCCCAGACCTGATAAATTCTGGAATCCTCAAACAGATGCAATACAATCGAGGAGAGACCACTGCAAGAAAGGAAGCAACAAATGGAAACATCTTCATAAAACGATGAATAAAAAGAAAAGGAAGTGCAGCAACCAGATAAAAGACCATCAGCATAAACTGTCAAGAAAGATGGTGGATAATACCAGAGCCAACACGTTCATCGTGGGAGACCTTGATGTAAAAGAAATGCCAAAATCAAAGAAAGCATCCTCTGGTCTGAACAGGTCAACTCAAAATAATGGATACTTATCACAGTTTGTAAGATTTCTAACCTACAAGGCAGCTCTTGCAGGTAAAAAGGTAATAGAAATCGACGAACGGAACACGTCAAAGAGATGCTGTGTGTGTGAAAAAAAGCACGATATGCCTCTCTGGAAACGCATTATGGATTGTGATTGCGGGAACCTGATTGACAGGGATAGGAATAGCACTATCTCTATCATGCTACGGTTTCTATCACAGAACGCCATGTGGACTGGCTACCAGCAGTTTGTTGGTAATCTGCGAAACACAGGTCTTCTTGTTCCATGGAGCTACTCAACAGGTGCTTCGGGAACCTTGGAAGTACACTCGCAGGAAGCCCCATGCGAAAGCATGGGGTAGTTCACGAAAGGTCTCTCTTCAAGCAGCCTTGCTTTGAGTGAAATATCGTCCATGAACTTCACCTTTCCTGATAATCTCATCGTTTTCACGTCTGCCTGGTTGGGTGAAGGAGCAATAAAGCATACCTCCAATTTCGGATTTTTCATTAAAACCTTTTCTCTCATATAATCCTTGCATCCACCACCACATGCCACACTCCAGGTGAGTATTTCTTGATCCTCCTGATCGCTGTTATCTCAGCCTTCCTTCCAAGCTTTGCAGCAGCCTCGATCAGCCTGCGTGCCGGGCGCTCTTCTATTGCCTCGGGCACAGCTTCATGGAAATGAATGACCCCGCCAGGAAGCAGGGCGCTTATGCCATGATCAAGGTATTTATAAGCGTCGAGATACCCCATTATCACACGGTCAGCAACCCCGGAAGGGGTAACGAGCGCGCAGTCCCCCTGTACAGGTTCAACGATCTCCTCCACTTTGTTGATCCTGATGTTCTCTTTCAAATATTCGAAAGCTTCAGGGTTGATCTCTATGGCAAATATTTTCTCAGGTACTGAGTGCACAGCCATGGGTATGGAGAAATACCCGATACCTGCGAACATGTCAACTACGGTTTCACCGTTGCCCAGCCTGCTCATTCGCTTTTTTTCAGCCAGGTTGCCCCGGGAGTACATCAGCTTCATGGCATCGAGCCTGAACATACAGCCGTTCTCCCTGTGCACTGTCTCTGTCTTTTTTCCGGCGATGATCTCGCGCTCAGGCTGCCTCATCCGACCTGTTATTCCCCTGTCAAGAAGGACTGTCCTGCAGCCTGGATAAAGGGATAATAATGCCTCCCCTATCTCTTCTTTATAGGCCTCAAGCTCATGATTTAGAGAAACTATGATAACTTCCCCCAGGATCTGCCATCCTGAAGGCAACAGTTTTTTCTCATGTTCAGGTATGTCAGGAAGATCTCTGAGCGTCTTTTTCGGGAGGTAGAACTCGGGTTTTTCCTGTTCAATGATCTCAAGTCCATCTCTTGAATAATATTCAGAAACAGGGATCTCTATAAAGCCATTGTTTCTCCTGAGCTTTCTTGTCCTGTCCAGTGCCCCTTCTGAAAGCAGGCTTTGCCTCAATATTTCGGCTTCTCCGATATCCACCCTGACAGCTTTCATGAATTTCTTGCGATATACAGGATATCGCTCAGGATAGAACTTGCTGTCTCGATCGAACCCGCGCCTTTTCCAATGATCGTGATCCTTCCTGCAAGGTCTGTCAAAATGGATGCCACGTTAAGAGTACCTCCCACAGCCAGGGGATGCTTCTTTGGAACAAGGCGCGGCGCAACGATCAGGCTGCCGTTCCCTGCCTCGCATATGAGTTTTATCACATAATTGTTCTTATTCGCAAGCTCAAGCGCCTCGGGTGTTATTTTCGTGATCCCCGTGACATCAACGTCCCTGTAAGTCGCATCTTCTTTAAATATCGAGTTCGCGATGATGACGAGCTTGCAGGCTGAATCAATACCTTCAACATCGTATGTGGGGTCTGCTTCTGCTATCCCCAGTTCCTGAGCCTCTTTCAGCACAAGCTCGTAGTTTAACATCTCCTCAGTCATCCTGGTCAGGATATAATTGGTTGTTCCATTGAGAATGCCTTCTATCCTGATGACCCTGTTGCCTGCAAGCGCCTCATGGATGAGGTTGAAAATAGGAACAGCACCGCCCACTGTGGCTTCGTACCTGAAGAGCACACCATTGTCCTCAGCAGCCTCGCGCAGCTCTGAAAAACAAAGCGCCAGAGGACCTTTGTTTGAGGTCACCACATGCTTTCCTGAATTGAAGGCTGCAAGCATATTGCTCAATCCAGGCTCACCATCGTCTATGTTGGTTGGAGTTGCTTCAATCACGATATCGTGTTCCACATGCTCAATGATCTCAAGCGCGCTTTCTTTGCCATTTGCGACCGTTCCTTTCTGTTTTTTCCTGTTCAGAGCATTCTCAAGATCAATTCCAAGAGCATCTACCTCGCTACCCTTTGAATCTGATATTCCAACAACAATCAGGTCTATGCCATTTTCATTGAAGTATTCATTTTTTGATAAAATGGAGCGGGCAACACCCTGACCCACTGCACCAAACCCGATGATCGAGAGCCTGATCGTTTTCATGGAGCCCCCGAGTTAAGCCTGATTGGTTCTATCATGAGCAGGTCTTTTTTCTTTGAAACCTCTCGAAGGATCTCAAGCGCCTTTTTTAATTCCTTCTCTCCCACGGCATTGATGACAAGGTATGAAGATGAGGTTCTGTTTATTGCCGGCATCGCGAGAGACAGGTCTACCACCTCGGCAAAGCCTGTAGAATCTATCTTTTCAATGGTATCTCCTATATCCGAATGAACGATATGTCCTATGAGAACGACGGAGACTGAAGATCTCAACCTCTCTTCTCCCACTCTTGCAACTCGAACTCCGCTTTTCTCAAGCCTCTCGATGAGCTCATTGAGAACGCGCTGATCTATTTCAAATGTGATCTGCACAGGGATGGTTCCCCGTGGGGTTTTCTCTTCATGCTGATGTATGACGCTCATGATATTCCCGTGGAATTCAGAGATCGGCGAGAGCGCGAGCACAAGCTGCCCCGGAATATCTTTGAGTTCAAGCGTCATCGAAACAATCATGGTCTTCACTATGCAGAGGTGAGTAATAAGTTTATTTAGTGGCTATCAATTATTCAGGCCCCGCCACGAGAGAAGTCCTCCACCTGCTGCAACCGCGCCTCCAAGCACCACAATATAGAGGCCGTATCCAGTGCCTGATTGCATGGTCATTCCGAGAATTGTTCCTGATAATGAACCTATGCTCTGGAGGTTGACCATACCGCCACCTATTATCAAAAGACCGCAGGCAAGCATGACAAGACTCTGTATCTTTTCTTTCAGGACAAAAGCAGCCATGATGCAGGCAATCCCGAGAGCAAGTACGCCTATTCCCTGAAATTCCCAGTTAGCATTCCCGCTCGCAAGTCCCAGCAGCACACCTTCTCCGCTTTTCCATCCAAGCCCGTTCACAGAGAAGCTGGATGACACACCCAGTGCTTCAGCCTTTGCACTTGCAGAGTACCAGGGCAGAAAGACGCTGATTATCGAGAGTATACCGCCGGCAATACCAAGGTTCTTACAATCTCCAATAATGTTTTTCGACGCCATAGATTTATTTGCTGGATTTAATACTATAAAATCTTAACGATGATATGCTCCTCAGTATCTCAAAATCGGAATAATTGCGTCAACTTCTGCCTCTTTATGTAATCATATATATTTGCCAGTATTATCTTTCCAATGCGATTGATATGATTGAAGAAATATGCAGCCAATCCCGAAGGAAAAGCTCTTTTGAGCTTAAAACTGAAAATGATATCGAATTTGATAAGATCGTTAAATTCCTGAATGCCCAGAAAGCTGCAATGGATTATGCAGGTTTGAATTAGCTGCATCCTTTGCCGCAATCATTGATCTATGTTTTTTATTCGCGTGTGAAATACAGCAGGATACTAAGCGCTATGAACTCAAGCACATCAGGTATCACGACGTATACAGGATTATACCCCAGGAGACTGACTATTATCGGCCATACATTAGGAGGAGGTGGGCTTGCTATAATCAGGAGCAGCAGGATGGCTCTGGAAAAGCTCTGCATCAGGAGCGCAACAGTGAATATGATAAGACCAAGCGTGAAATTCGATGAAATCTTCCTGTATATCTGAATATAAGATACCAAAAGCACAAGCAGCAGCACGATGTTCCCTGCCGTTATATAATATGCGATCTCTGTTATCTGAATAAGATTACCTCCTTATTATGTTGATACATTCGGTTTATCAATTTTTTCCCAAATTTGATAGAATTCATCCAGGTTTACCTCCATGGCTTTGGAAATAAAATACATGGCGCCGTATTTGTCACCCTCGATCGTGACTATTCCATTTTTAACAAGAACATCGAGATGATGCCTGATGGTCTTGTAATCCATATTCATAGACTCTGCCAGTTGATTTGCATTGTAAGGTCTATCAATAAGACGCCTCAGGATTACAGCACGGGTCTGCCCTCCCCGTGTTCCTGCTATCAGATACCACAAAAGTTTTTTCAAAACATCCTCCTATCCTTTTAGCAAATGTAAAATAAACATTATCTAATGATTAAACTTTTGGTTAAAAAACTTTATATAGGGCCGCCATACCCCCTCACTTTAAAATCAGCACAGTATTCCTTTGCGATACTGGCACATTTATCAATATCCACTTTAGGAAGATTAACCACAGTAAAGCGCAGTTCCATTCCAGCTTTTGAAACATCACGTGCAAATTCAAGCATTTTCTGATATGAATTCCTGTGTTTGGGAGCGCATAGCTGATTGTATGTTTCCTCATCATGTGCATTAAGGCTGATGGAAACGATTTTCATCCCTGCATCAGCAAGTTCCTTCGCAACATTCCTGCCAGGGTATATGAGCTTTGCATGACCTATCGTATCAAGCCTTGTTCTCATTCCCTGTGATGTAAGCCATTGCGTGATCTCAAGAACCTCATCTAGACGGACCAGAGGTTCGCCCAGACCTGTAAAAACCGCTTCTCTGTACTTTGAGAGTTCTATACCAGAGAGTTCATCTATTATCGTAGAAACAGCTGGCTCCTTTGAAAGCCTGAGATTAAAGCCATACACTCCATCTGAGTAGCGTTTGATGCAGAAGACGCAATCTGATGTGCATCTATTCGTAATATTGAGGTAAAGGTTTCCATGAGCTTCGTAGACGATCGTATCTTTTGTGTCCATTTCCCTGATTAATCTAATGACTTGATAACACTTATTACTTTTCATTATATCGTTATTACTTCGCAACCCCTTTCATTGACAATGACAGTATGCTCAGCCTGTACCACGATCTCTCCGCCTGCTTCGATCAATTCAGCGTACTCCCTCAATCCTTTCAGGTCATCATTCCTTATTTCCGGAATCCAGCGCCTTGCAAAAGGCAAATCCCCGAATCTTTCTCTCAACTTCTCTGTGACTTTTGTTTTGCTTCCTCTTCTTACCGCATAGATATGCGGATTTCCATATTTGATATTTCCTCTGCCGCTGGTTGCGAAAGGTTCGATCGCAAGAACCATGTCTTTTTTTATTTTCTGACTGAAAAAGCTGCTGTAATTTGGTATTGTCACGCCTGCATGCAGTTTGTACCTCTCCAAGTTATGCCCGGTCAGATCAGTTACAGGATTGAACCCTGATTTTTTAATTGTCTCTTCTATGACCTTCCCTATCGCTTTTGTCTGTACATTCTCTCTGATAGAATAAATGGCATTTTCAAGCGCCTCTTCGCATGCCTTGATTAATTTTGCCCGATTCCTTTCTCCAACCTCAACTGTGGCTGCAGTATCTGCAATAAAACCTTCGACATGTACCCCCACATCTATCTTGACGATATCCCCTTTCCGAAAATGCTGTATATTATCTTCAGGCGTGTAATGAGAGGCAACCTCGTTGAGGGAAATATTACACGGGAAGGCGATGTTCCCCCCGAGTTCTCTGATCCTGTTCTCGACATATTCCGCGATCTCAAGCAGCGGCACGTCGACTTTTATTCTGTTTTCTGCCTCTTTTCTGACTTTTGCTGCAATTTTCCCGGCTTCTATATAAAGCTCATGAACCATTTCATTCATCTTTTGTGACTAATGCTGCACCTGCCAATATAAGGGCTCCGCCCAGTAAGAGAGGAACAGATATTTTTTCGCTGAGGATGAGGACGGCAAGGATAACCGCGCTCAGAGGTTCGATCAACGCGAGAATACTTGCACTGGACGCCCTGACCTTTTTCAATCCATTGAAGTACAGAGATATAGCAAAAAGGGTAGGGAATATCGCCAGAAGTATTAAATATATGATATTCCCGGAAACGATTTCCAGGGGAACAAAGCCAGCAGGCAGGAGAAGGAGCATCGCTAATGCGAAACTCCAGAAAGCCTGGGAATAACCTGAATACGTTGTGCTGATGTATTTTGATGTCATTATCTGGAAAGCATAGAAGATACCGGAAAGTATGCCTGCTATTATGCCAATCGGATACTGAAAGAATTCAATATTTTCCAGATTAACAATAAGTGAAATGCCTGTTATGGAGAGAATAAGCGCGATCACCCCTTTTGTTGAGAAGCTCTCTTTCAGAAAAACAGGTGAGAGCAATGTTACATAAACAGGCGCTGTATACAGCAATAACACAGCAACGGATACCGATGCGTTTAATATTGCGATAAAATATGTCACCATGGTCATTACCTGAAGCATGCCGAACAGCAGCAGATGGATTTTTTTATTTTTCAGCTTTATTTTATCAAGGTTGCCTGTAATCAGCAGCACAGTAAAAAGGATCATGAAAGCAAATGCGACCCTGTAGAAAATAATGCTCTGGGCCTGCATCCCGACTATTTTTTTTGCAAGTATTCCTATAAAACCCCATAACATAGAGGCTATGATTATTTCCCCGTATCCCTTGAAGTCAGTGAGTTTCATCAGATGATCTTTTCTTCGCCCTTTTCCCGTGTCCTTATCCTTACATCCTTTAAAAAAGATACGCTCATGGCAAATTCAGCAAGCTCATCACGTGTAAGAGCCTTTTCCTTTCTTATTTCTGGATCAGGGGCATTTTCAGGGATGCCCTGCTGTATCACATAGGTGCAATCCATGCCTTTGAGGGATCTTGCTATCCCTGCGACATCAGCGATCGAGCGAAATACAGTGGTTCTCACTTCTATGGGCACTTTCAACTCAAGAGATCTGCGGACATGCTCTGCCGCATCCTTTATACCTGTGATCATGAAGTATTTATCTGCATCATCGAGAGGGGCTTTGATATCCAGAAAAATCTTATCAAGGAGCCTTCCTTCTATCAGCCTCTTCAGAAGGTCGGAATAGTACCCGTTTGTTTCGATCCCTACAAGAAGTCCATTCTCTTTTGAGAATCTCGCAAGATGCTCCAGTTCCACAGGGTGGGTTGTGGGTTCCCCGCCTGAGAATACGACCGCACTTATGAACGGCTTTGAGTCGAGGATCTGCTTCTCGATCTCTTTGATCTCGACTGCAGAACCGCCTTTGAACAGGGGCTCAAGCCTCTGGTTCGCTACCTTTATGAAATCATTATTCGAGCAATAAAAGCATTTGAAGTTGCAGCCGTTGAAGAAAATCACAGAAACCGATCTCCCGTACCAGTCTATGGTGGATACGTGTATCATTATACCGCTAAAAATCAATGTCATTTTTCTCCTACATCAAAAAGATTTATCAGTTTATAAACTAATTTCTTATCGGGGCGTCATAATAAATCTTGCGCCTGTCAGGATTTCGGAAGAAAAGGAGGAAAACAAATGTCAGAAATGTCAGAGATGTTTAGAAAGCTGAGCCTGTTCGGCATAGGGGTAATATCCCTCACACAGGAAAAACTTGAAGAATTCACCCAGGAGATGATCAAAAAAGGAGAGATCAGCAAAGAGGAAGGCAAGAAATTTGTCAGGGATGTTTTATCAGAAAGAGAAAGGCAGTTAAAGGAAATGGAAGAGAAAATAACCAGGAGTGTGGATGAAACCATGGATAGAACAGGGATCGTTCGGAAAAAAGATATCGAAGCACTTGAGAAGAAAATAGAAAAGCTTGAGAAATCACTCCAGACCATGGCAAAAAAATAGCGGAAGGATGGTTTGCCTCTCCTGAACATAGGCTATGCCTATATCAAACGATATCGAGAGATCGCTGATGTGATGATAAGGCATGGCTTCGGGTATATTGTCGACAGGATCGGTCTTCGCCCGTTCCGCTCGCTGCGCGAGAAATTGTTGGGGCCAAGGCCGCTCAGGGAACACGTGCTCATACTATCCGAAGCAGAGAGGCTGCGGCTTGCGTTTGAAGAACTTGGACCTACTTTTATAAAATTCGGACAGATACTCAGCACACGCCATGACCTCATTCCTGTGGAACACATAAAAGAGCTCTCAAAGCTGCAGGATCGGGTTCCTGCTTTTGAATACTCAGAAGTTGAAAAATCCATTGAAAAAGAACTTGGAAAGAGAATAGAAGAGATCTTTTTATCTTTTGACCCTGAACCAATTGCCGCTGCATCGATCGGACAGGTTCATTATGCAAAGCTCGCCGGTGGAGAAGAAGTAGCGGTCAAGGTAATGCGCCCAGGTATAGAAAAAGTGATCGAGATCGATCTATTCATCCTGATGAACCTGGCAAGATTCATAGAAAAACACATAAAAGACAGTAAATTCTTTAATCCGGTAGGTTTCATGGAAGAGTTCTCCCGCACTATGAGGCTGGAGATCGATTACACGCACGAAGCTCAAAATGCGGATAAGTTCTACCTCAATTTTAGAGGAAGCAGTACAGTGTTGATCCCGAAGGTCTACTGGGAATACACGACAAAACGTGTTCTCACGCTTGAATTTTTGGAAGGCATTAAAATATCTGATATCGTGCAGCTTGAAGCTGCAGGACTGGAAAGGAAAAGAATCTCAACCAATCTTGCTGATGCATATCTGAAGATGCTTTTTGAGGATGGTTTTTATCATGCAGATCCACATCCTGGTAATCTTTTTGTCTCCAGTGACGGGGTGATTATATTTTTCGATTTCGGGATGGCAGGATATATCGACCCTGTTCTTCGAGAGAATCTATTCAACCTGATAATAGCCACTCTGAGATATGATATGGAGCTGCTGATAGATACCCTGGAAGTAATGGGATTGATTTACGATTCAGGAAGCGGCGGCACGATCTTACGATTGAATCTGGAAGAGTTCATAAACAGATATTATAGTCTGGAAAGTAAATACCTGGATCCGACCGCATTCCTGCGCGATCTGATCAATGTGTTGATAAAAAGCGGTGGAAAAATCCCTACAAATATCATGCTGCTTTCAAAGACCCTTATAATGAGGGATGAGATCAGCCGTGAGCTTGATCCGTCGCACAATTTTGGTGAGCTTGTTGAGCCCTATGTCAGAAAGGTTCTGGATGAGCGTGCTAAGGCCTCTTACAAGATAAAAGAAGCGGAAAAGATGGTTCGGGATTTCCTGAATCTCATAAAGGTTTTCCCTGAGAAAGTTAATCATATTCTCAGAAAAGCAGAAAAAGGGACGCTTAAACTTGAAATACAATATCCTGGCATTGACAACCTTGCAGAGGAAATAGATATCACAAGCAACAGGCTGTCGTTCAGCATGATCATCTCTGCGCTGATAATTGGTTCTTCGTTCATCATCCAGACCGAGATGTCCCCGCGTCTTTTTGGCGTGCCTCTGCTCGGCATCTTTGGATTTCTTATTGCAGGTTTTCTCGGTCTCGGGCTGCTTATTTCAATACTTCACTCGGGGAGATGGTAGTTATTTCCAGATCTTCCCGCTGTAACTGTTCGTTACAGGGCAGCCAAGGCACCTGTTTGATGCATGATGAGCACATTCCTTGCAGTTGCATCCAATTCCGCAGGGCGGATCATTGCTGAAATCAAAATTCATTCTCAGAGGGAGGATCAGGTCCTTCATGGGTGTGATTACAATGCTCACCTCAGCTCCCTGAACTGCAGGGTTGTTTCGCAGATGTCCATCCACAATGGCTTCAAGCGTGGCAATGTCCTCGCCCACGAAAAATAGACAGAGATTGTGTTTTCCTGAAACTATGAGGCCGTTTAAGAAATACGGGCAGTCCTTGAAAATATCAAGTACAGAAGATGTATTGTTTGCTATTACGTCCACCTTTGCCATGTAAAGATGCACTTTTTTAAGATTCATCCCCACGACATGCGCCAGTGCCCCTTTTTGTTTGAGTTTATGTATCCTTGCGCTCACAGAGGGCTGGGAGATCTTGAGTTTCTCTGCGATATCGTTCTGGGACATCTCAGGGTCCTTTTCCATTAAAGATAATATTTCCCTGTCTCTTTTATCTAGGTCAAGAAATTCTCTCATGATCTAATACTCCACGACAGACTATATATAAGTTACCTATATACTAAAATCAATTTTAATATTTTGTCTATATCTTAAAATGGTTAAGTTTATAGTTTATTAAATCAATCCTGTATTGAGAAGATATGAAAAGAAGCATCGTATTCATTGACGAAGATAAATGTAATGGTTGCGGTCTGTGCATCCCTAACTGTGCTGAAGGGGCAATAAAGTTGATAGATGGAAAGGCAAAGCTCATGGAGGACAAATTCTGCGATGGGCTGGGCGCATGTCTTGGTCACTGCCCTCAGGATGCGATCACGATAATCGAGAGAGAAGCGCAGGATTTTGATGAGGAAGCAGTAAAAAGACACATTGGTACTGTGGCTACCCCTGCGATCACGCATGCCTGTCCCGGCAGCATGGCGATGGATTTCAGGGGCGAGAAAAGGGATGCAAAAGTGGTTTTGCCCGGGATTGGGTCAGAGCTGAGACAGTGGCCTGTGCAGTTGACGCTTGTCTCTCCTGAGGCATCGTATTTTAAGAACGCAGACCTGCTTGTGGCTGCTGACTGCGTCCCATTCGCATTTCCGAATTTCCATGCGGATTTCCTTGCAGGGAGATCGCTGATCATTGGATGCCCTAAGCTGGATGATGCAGAATTCTATGTGGATAAGCTCACCCAGATCCTGAAGAAAAACAATATCAAAGGCATCACGCTTGTCAATATGGAAGTGCCCTGCTGTTTCGGGTTGCAGAGCATAGTTGAAGAAGCAGTAGAGAGATCAGGCAAGCCTTTGCCGATAAGTCAGACCGTGATAACGATAAGAGGAGAAAAGCAGTGAACTGATGGGCTGCATAGATGAGTTTGAGTACGAGATACTGCTTCCGAGCAGTTCTATAAAGCAATGCGCTGATTACATAAAGAAAAACTTCAAGGAAATATACTATGTAAAACAGGGGCACAGGATATTTGATACTTACCTGATCGGGTACAACCCCATTCCTGTGGCGGTAGAAGGTGATTATGTTATCATGCCTTATGTTAAACCATGTTATGGAAGCTTTGTCCTGAAGATAAAGGGAAAAGCTGAAGTTGAAATGCTGAGAGCTACCAGATGACATCACCGTTCAAAATTGAAGCTCTGCTTCACGATCTTCAAGGCGCAGTAGTTGCCGCACATGGTGCAGGCTTCCTCGTCCTCTGGCGAGCGGCTGTCCCTGACTGCCCGCGCTTGCTCAGGATCTATCGCAAGTTCAAACATCTTTTCCCATTTCAGGTCGCGTCTTGCTCGCCCCATTTCAAGGTCTGACTGTCTGTCATCGTTCTTGATCATATCGCCTATGTGTGCCGCAATCCTTGCTGTTATCACGCCCTGCCTCACATCCTCAACATTGGGCAGAGCAAGATGCTCTGCAGGCGTCACGTAACAGATGAAATCAGCGCCATAGGCGCTTGAGAGAGATGCACCGATCGCTGCCACGATATGATCATACCCGGGCGCAATGTCAGTGACAAGGGGCCCGAGCATGTAGAAGGGTTTTTCACCGCTCAACCTCTTCATGAGCTTCACGTTCGTCTCAATCTCGTCTATTGGGATATGTCCCGGACCTTCTACCATGGTCTGTACTCCAGCCTCATGCGACCTGTCAGATAGCTCAGAATTTATGATAAGTTCCTGTATCTGCGCCCTGTCAGTGGAATCGTGGATCGCTCCTGCCCGCATTCCATTGCCCATGCTCAGGGTCACCTCATGCTCTTTCATGATCTCGAGCAGGTAATCGAACTCACTGAACAGGGGGTTCTCTTTCTCGTTATGCAGCATCCATGCTGTCATGAAAGCCCCGCCCCGGGAGCAGAGTCCTCCGAACCGTCCCTGTTTTTTGAGCCTCTCCACGGTCAGGAGGTTTATCCCTGTATGTATCGCCATGAAATTTGTCCCGAGCTTTGCCTGCTCTGCCGTGATCCTGAAGAGCTCATCCTCTTTCATGTCCACAGCGCTTCCATATCGCCTGATGGCTTCGATAAAGGCCTGGTACAACGGCACGCTTCCCACAGAGAGTTCGGTTGAATCGATCACCCTTCTCCTGATCTCATAGAAATCCCCGCCTGTGGAGAGCTCCATGAGGGTATCTGCCCCGGTTTTCTCAGCGACCTTTGCTTTCTTTATTTCCATCTCCATGTCAACTATGTCTGATGAAGTTCCTATGGATGCATTCACCTTGGTGCAGAGCCCTTTCCCTATTCCGCAGGGCTTTGTACGACGATACGGACTCACAGGAATGACTATCCGTCCGCTCGCTATCCCGCGCCGCACGAATTCAGGTTCGACATCTTCGTCCTTTGCTACCTGTTTCATCTCTTCGGTCAGGCGGCCATTTTTTGCTTCTGTGATAAGACCCATAAATATTACCTTGGTTTTGGAAATGAGACACTCATAGATAAATGTGTTCAATTACCTGGTTGATCAGATTTTTCGCTCCTTTATTGACTTTCCTGACATAAAGGATTCTTTTCCTTTTTTAGCTTCTTTGCATGAACATGGAGGTTCATCTGCCGCGGGGGTGAGAGGTTGGGGGTGCGGGGGAAGGGGAGAGGGTTAGCATTTGATGTATGTCAAAATGTCTGCACCATACACACGTATCAAAATAAACGCGCTGGTGCAGGCTGTGCTGGATAAAGCATTTAAGGGAGAGATGTGAATGATTATGATAAAAAGCGGGTCAATGAAGAAGGAAGGATAAATCACGAATGCCTTAACACCGGCAACTCTTACGAGGCATATAACGATTATCTGGAAAAATTATCATACCAAAAGGTACCTGGGAGGTTTTGATGAAAATTGATATAGAAGAACTGAAAAAAGATAAAGAGGCTAATTTCAAGGAACGATTGGATTTCATTGATAGATATGTTGAATGGATAAAAGCCACCCCAAATAAAGTCTGGTCAAAGCAGCATAAAGATTTCATAGACAGTGCATTTCAAAAATCCTGAGCTTCTGAAGTCATTAAAGTCTCGCCCCTCCCCGAAGGTGCCGCATCGTCGCCTACGCAAAGACGCACTACTGCCGGCCGCACTGGATAGGGCTTTTAAGGGGGAATTATGATAATTTGTGCTGTTTATTTGCTAGGTTTGGATTTGGGGGGGACGCAGTGGTTAGTTTTGAGATAGAAGAGCTAGGTTGCTTTCAATTGCGGGCATCGCCTTTATGCTAAATTATCACTACCATAAAGGCGATAAGAAGTGGTCTTCCCGTGACTGTACCTACTCGGTCTATTCTGCTATTATTTAAATTAAAAGCTTCATGGGACAGGGCGAACCGAATAGAAGAGGAAACAAGTGAAGATATATTCCTGGAGCAGGGTAAACTCATAAAAGATTACGCGGACATCATAGCACTAATCGATCCTGCGTATGGCGGGAGAGATATTGATACAGGATTTTTTGGAGAGAAATTAGTTGATTTTTATTTTCTCAAGGAATGTTTAAGGAAAATCCATGAGAATCGCGATTCTGTGGGGATGTATAATGGAATGAGTCAGGAAGCTGTAAGATATAATATCATGGTATTGTTATCACTTGTCTGATCAATGATTCCAATTCTTTTTGTCGATAATATGGAAAAAATGCATAATTCCTCCATCCTGTTCGCCAACCATCCGCATCGCAGGGCGGCGCCGTGGGAGGGGGTGAGTGTATGTTGAGTGGGCTGGATTTTATTGCATTCATACCTTTATAAAAACCTCACGATTAATATCCCTTTGCTTCTACCAGGGGAATTGTTAAATTATTTGAATAACATTATTATAGCATCGAATCATTGAATCCAGCTAATGAGGTAATTTTAATGACGGAAGCCATGATAAATATCAAAATTGAAAAGCTTGATGAAGGGGGCTATCTTGCAACAAGTGATACTTTACAAGGATTGATCGCGCAGGGAAGAACGATAGCCGAGACCATTGAGATCGCCCAGGATGTTGCAAAAAAATTAATTGAGTCATACGTCGAACATGGGGACCCGCTTCCATTTGACATCAAGGAAAAAAAGAGTTTTAAAATTACCACTGCTGTTCCTGTTAGTGTTAATGCATGACAAGACTACCTTCATTGACAGCAGCCGATGTCATTAAGACGCTTAAGAAGTGTGGATTCGTTTTTGACAGATATGCAAAGGGCAGCCATGAAATCTGGTATAATCCTGATACAAAAAGAAGAGTTACAGTCCCCAATCATCCGGGTACTGATATTCCAAAAGGTACTCTGAGGGCTATAATAAAAGAGTCGGGATATTCGGTAGAAGAGTTTGTTCGGTTATAATTTTTCTTTGTGCTTTTTAAAGTATAATAACACCATTCGTTCGTAGCCCGGCGGGCCGTGGGAGGGGGTTGGGTGTATGTTGAGGGGGCTGGAATTTTAGGCAATTATAATTTTATAAGTCCCGAACAATTAATGTCCGGCGCTTCTGCGAAAAAGGAACCGCAGATGAAGACGCCCAGAGTTGCGCCTCTGGTGGGCGTATCCGCATGTATGCTTTATTCTGCCTTGACCCGGTCCCTTACTTGTGTTGTCAGGTTCAGTAATGTATCAGCGTCTGTATCACCTTCAACTCTCCAACACAGTCCCATCTTTATCAAGAAGTAACAAATAAGGAGGATAGCCCACATTGTAATTACGGGAAACGTCTATGTTTATATCAAGATCCATTTCCACAAGAACATAATTTTCTTCCAGCATCTTCTTTACATGCGTGTTAACGAGAGTATATGACTGGAATTTTGCGCACCCCTGACACCATATTGCAGAGAAATACACAGCAACAGGTTTGTTTTCCTTCTGAGCTATTTGCAGCGCTTTATCAAGAGAGTTATGCCATGTCATGCCGCCGATAGGTGAACTTTCATGGGGAACAAATGGTGTCCTGTAACTTTGATAATCAAAATAAATTAATACAGAAAACAGAATCAAGATAAGAACAAGGATTGTCCATATTATCTTGTTTCGCATAAACAGGTTTAGCACCGCAAAGATTAAATATTTAATTTTATGAACATTATTATATTATTATTTTTGTGCTTCGCAAAAAGTGAAAAAACAGTTGAACGCGGATTTAAGTGAATTCGCATAGATCGGAAAATCCGTGGATATCCGTCCGATCCGTGTCATACATGTTCGCTTCGGGCGGAACTTTTTATCCAGCGCGGCGCGGGCTCGTTGCCTGCACTCCAGGGGAGGCGCGATTGGGGAAGGGGGCTGGGGATTGGTGTGGGGGTGCTGGGGGAAGTGGTTTGATATCGCAAAGACTTTATTCAAATTGACGACTTGGAGAATTATAAGCGATGCCGTGTGCAACTCCACGCTCAAGGTATAGTCCTCCGCGATATCGTTTCTGGCGCCAAGATAAGAACAAAAAAGCAACAGGTATGCCGCACTGGTGAATTTTTAGTGGCTGAAATCGATGCCAAGATTGGAGGATTTGGCATCGTACCGCCTGAACTTGGTGGCGCAATAGTCAGCAGCCATTATTTTCTTTTTGTATTAGATGAAGCCCGCCTCGACCGCCGATTTTTAGATTTTTTCATCCGAACACCATACTTCCGTTAACAGATCTAGGCGCAAGGGTCAACAAATTACGCGGCGATTCGGCCTTCCGATGTTCCAGGTTATAAAATCCACTTTACCTCCTCTCGCTGAGCAGCGCCGCATCGTTCTACCTCGACGCTATTCAAGCAAAAATGGACGGCTCAGGCGCCTCCAGGCAGAGACCGGCGCCGAACTGGATGCGCTGCTGCCGGCTGTGCTGGACAGGGCGTTCAAGAGGGAGTTATGAAAAATCCGTTACTCATTTTATCGGGAAGGTATAATATCCTTATAAGAGATATTAATGAACGTAAGAATAATGACATTGCAACTTAGAGATGAGAATCAGATTTTGCAGGAGCTAATGGATAGCTGCAAAAAAATAATCGGGAAAAACCTGAAAGCTGTTATTCTCTTCGGTTCTCGCGCCAGTGGAACAGCAGAAAAATATTCAGATTATGACATTCTCATTATTGCAGATGATCTTCCCCTGGACTGGCGCAGGCGCGATACAATTATTCTTGAGCTTGACAGGCACGGGATTTTTGACATACTTATCTATACAGATGAAGAGCTGGAAAAAGCCATAAATGCAGTAAATCCGCTTATCATGAACATCTTTGACCGACCTCATAAAATATTATACGGAAAGTCTTTCATAAGCAAGAAAGCCCGATTAATTTCGGATGAAATAATACAGAGGCATATACTCCGGTTGGGGAAGAACACATGGAAAATAACCGGTGGAATAAATGTTTGAGGCTTCAAAAATATCAGATGCTGAACTTCACCTATTCGCATTCTTCTGTCTGTTCTATCGTATGCGCTCTGAGGTAGAAAATGATGAAGTGAGAGGTTTGTGAAAATTCAGGTTTCTGATTAACTAACAGCTTCTTCCGCAAACTTCTCTAATGACATGACCGGAACTATCATAGTTTCGTCAGGTTTTAATTTATCCTTTAACAGCCTGTCGATGATGCCATATATTTTTGAGGAAAAATACTTCTCACCGCACTGTTCGCATACCTTCGCAGGCACGTTCTTGAAAACATACAGTTTTTCCTTTTTCCAGAGGTCAAGGCTGACTGTTTTTTTCTTTACGGCGCCGCCGCAGAACTGGCATTTCTCTTCCATTTATTTTCGCCTCTTATAATCTATCCATTTTTCTTCATCTGGACGATAAAGCGTTATTACATGACTTTCGGACATTTCAATTTTCATAACGGATTAAGCTGAAGAAATTTAAAATTATATTGATTTCCATATATATCTTTAATCCCTAAAGAATTTATACAATCAAATGCAAATTCTAACTTCTTCATGAGA
>JAPZAV010000103.1 GCA_027460465.1 Candidatus Methanoperedens sp.
GAACTCATATCAGAATCCATACCTCCGCAGTGATCGTTCTCTTCCGAGTGCATCATCTGCTCAGGGCAGTTTTTCGACATATCCTTCATCATCTCTGGAGTGCATTCATGATCTTCCGCATCCTTAGTTTTCTCACTCGCATTCTGCGCCAGTGCCACAACAGCACCGAACACCAGCAGAATCCCGAGAATTCCAATAACTAACACAGTCTTCTTTTTCATATTTCTCACCTCTTTGTAAAATACCATATCGCTGCGAAGGCAATTAACATAATTATCAGATGCAGCCACATACCTGAGCCACCACCGCCGCAGCAACCGCCGCCATGCGGTTGTTCTTTCTCGGTCGGACTGTTCCCATGACCCATATGACCTGCTTTCACATCGCTGACTGTTTCTTTTTCGGTGGGATTATTTTCACTGCCCTCATTGCTTGCTTCCAAATCTTTCTCCGCTTCTTTCGGTTTACTTGATCCACGGCAATCCATTTTTCAATTCTCCTTATAAATTGTTTCTGTTATCTGTTTGTATTGTCTCTATTAAAGCTAATTTTGGTTTAAATTTGGAAGATTTTCGACTCAATTGTTTTATAATTTTTAAGCAAAGCTTTTATTATAACTAATTCGGTATGCAAGACTTACGATTTAGGTGACCCTAATATGAGATGATAGGATGATAGAATCGTTTGTGATAACTTTAAGGGAAGGAACAGAGGCTGCCCTGGTAATTGGAATTATGGCTGCTTATCTAGGAAAAGTTGGCAGAAAAGATCTCTACAGATACCTGTATATCGGCACAACAGCAGCCGTTGCAGCAAGTATCCTTGTGGCTTTGATTTTTGGAGAACTGTACAAGGTATCTGGGGAAGCTTTCGAGGGAATTGCAGCACTTTCTGCCGTCACTGTTTTAACCTGTATGATCTTCTGGATGGCGAAGCATTCCAGAGAAATCAAGAGCGAGCTTCATGAGAAAGTTAATAGTATTATATCTTCTAAGCGTATTTTCGGTATAGCAGGTCTGGCGTTCTTATCGGTATTCAGGGAAGGTGTGGAGACAGTCCTCTTTCTTGGAGGTACTCTGGCTGCATCTTCTTTGAACAATGTTATGACAGGAATGCTGCTTGGCGCAGTTACTACTGCAGTTTTCGCAGGGTTGATGTTCAAAGGTATGTACATGCTTGACCTCAGAAAGTTCTTCAAATACACCGGATTTATATTGATCCTATTTGCGGCAGGATTGATGGGGCAGGCAACCCACGCTTTACAGACTGCAAGTATTCTTCCTGGCACCATCGCAGCATGGGATACCAGCAAGGTTTTAAGTGAAAGCAGTGTAATTGGAAGTTTGTTTAGCGCCCTTTTTGGTTACAGCAGCCAACCGTCGGTTTTGCAGGTTATTTTCTATTTTACTTATCTGGCGCTCATCGGCTACTTGTCAATTGATTTCACAGGATACATTAGAGAAAAAGATTATGCAGATCCATTCAGCCCTCTGAAAAACCAGCACAAATTTTACAGTTTCGTACGCAGCAGATGGATACCCAATATTCCGCTGATTCTTATGGGGGCTTTTTTTGTCTTTTTGCTGGTTGTAGGCTATTTTGATATCGGCATCGGTCCTTTCCAGGGAGGATACCTGAAGCTCGGACAGTTCAATTTGAAAGAGGCAGATAACAATCTCTGGAATTTTGTCATATGGGTAATCTGGCTTCCATTGGTCTCCATATCAACGGTGTTCCTGGGGCGCTTCTGGTGCGGCAACCTGTGCCCCCTGAGAGGTATTGCGGATGTAACCCGCTATGTATCTGATAAACTTCTGGGAAAAGCGTCCGTTGCTCCATATATGAGAGCTGGCTGGGTACTGCCAGTTTCCTTTGTGGTTATTACCCTCATAGTAAAGTCCTACCCTGTGCAGTCTGTCTCACGCCTCGGCACCTACCTGTTTATCTCGATACTGATGCTTGCAATCGTGGTTAGTTTTCTTTTTAGAAAAGGTACGTGGTGCAGGTATCTATGCCCCATGTTCCTAAATCCTGGGCAGATAGACTCCAACAGATACTGCCTGGAATGCTGGAACTGCGTTAAAAATTGTCCATCTAATGGAATGAATATTGGACTCCGTGCGCCTGGGGCCGAGCTTCTTAAACCATATTCCCCTAATATATGGGAGTCGGTATTTATTGCTGGTTTGATAGGCATGTACCTGGCGTTTGTAAGATGGGAAATAGTACTCCCAGAACTGCCTTTTCCCTTTTTTGCACTGGGATCCATAGTCCTTGCCGCATCGTTTTACTTAATTGTATGCGCTGCAGCGTCGGCATTAAGCGGAATTAAGTACAAGGAAATTATCACCAATTTCGGCTACATTTTCCTTCCTATAGAATTCGGTACAGCGATTATTGCTATGGGTGACGACTCTTTTGAGTTCTTCAACATACTTGTGCCTGCATCGATTATACTGCTTGGCACCACTTTTATCTGGAGCATGATGCTGGCAGCCTCCATAACCAGGAATCATGCGGGTAAAAGAGCGATATTAGCATTTGTTCCTGTAGCTACTGCACTTACTGGCATCCTTCTGCTATGGCTGGGCTGGTTTGCGTCGGGTAATGTGATTGACCTCACTTGATCCTTATTTCACAGTATCCGGATGCTTTTTATCAATGCAATCTTCTAAGCTTTCCGCCCGTGAACTGTCCGGCGGCAAAGGATAACATAAGCAGAGGTATAACGTTCCACCCAAAACCTGAGAATATTCTCAATAAAAACACGAATGGTACAGGAATATGCACAGCCATCATCCAGTGCCTGGAAAATCTGGCGGTTTTGAACCTCCAGTAGCCGAATGGCAGGTTAATCAAAAAGACCACCAGCATTAATTCCATTATAGACATCGTTCTGAATTTCCTATTCTGCCTGATTTCTTTTTTGACATTTGTTATTCATTTCGTTTATGCTTAAAAATCAAAATAAAAAAATGCATCAAACTTTAATTTTTAAAAGCGCAAAGTACTTAGGTTTACACTGCTTGTAAAGTTGTCAACGGCATATACGAGTGCTTTTAAAAGCACAGCCCATTTCAAAAAATACAATCCATGGAGGCATCTTTGAACATTATTGAACTTGATGATGTATGGAAGGTCTATAAGATGGGGGAAGTAGAAGTCCAGGCACTTAAGGGCCTGAGCCTGAAGGTAGCGCCCGGGGAATTTCTGGCGCTCATGGGGCCGAGCGGAAGCGGTAAATCAACAGCAATGAACATGATAGGCTGTCTTGATATCCCAACAACAGGGAGGTGTTCCTTGAAGGACAGGATATTGCTGCCCTCACCGAATTGGAACTCTCTCGAATAAGAGGCAAGAAAATCGGTTCTATCTTTCAGGCCCACAATCTTTATCCAACACTGACCGCTCTTGAAAATGTCCAGCTGCCCATGAGGGTGCATGAGTTCAGCGAGGCAGAGATATGGGATAGATCAGAGGAACTGCTGCAACTTGTGGATCTTTCTGACCGCGCCGACCACTACCCTTCCCAGTTGTCAGGTGGTCAGAGCCAGAGAGTAGCGATTGCCAGAGCACTCTCCACAAATCCCCTTTTGCTATTAGCTGATGAACCAACCGGTAATCTCGATACAGAATCAGGAAAAGAGGTACTGGATATATTTTCACAGCTAAATGCACAGAGCGTCACGATAGTTATGATTACCCACGATGAAAAAATTGCAGGAAGGGCGGATAAAATTGTGAGAATGGTAGATGGAAAACTTGTATCAAAATCAGATCGGAGTGAATATATATGAATAATATAATAAGAAAATCTATCTCTTTTTTGCTGATTTTGCTGTTATTTTTACAGGGTGCATCAGCGGCAAAAATTTATCTTGTAACCGAGCATGAACCTGTGTATCCTGGCGATACGGTCTTTGTTTGGGTCCCGATTAAAAATATAGGTTATGGTACATGGTTGAGCGATACTGTCGTGAAACTCATCCCGGCAAACAATGCCACTGAAAAAGCAGTACACGTTCTCGACGATGCCGTTGTTATCGGAAATATAGAAGACTGGAATGATATGCGGACGGCAAAGTTCAAAGTCCATATAGATAAAAGCGCGGTGGAAGGAGAATATGATTTTCATGTCCATATAACTTCAAAAGGTAAAGTTGATTCAGGCGGCAGCCTGCCTACAACAACGATGCAGGAGGACAGGATATTGGTTGTTTCAGGTACCCCGGTAATAACGCTCTCAAACTCTTCCATCGGTACAGTGATACCCGGTTCCTCGAATGAAATCGTATTGAAATTCAGGAATGAAGGGACAGGTACTGCCAGAAACCTGTATGTTGATATTAACACTGCAATGGAACACCTGACAAATGTATTTTCAATAGTAGGTTCAGGCACAAGGTTTTCCATCGGAAGCCTGAGTCCAGGGGATGAAGCCGAAATAAGATTTACGCTCCTTGTTGATGCGCAGGCGCAGACTGGTGTTTACAATATACCTTTAAAAATATCGGGAATGAACTACTCGGCCAGCGATTTCATCGGTGTGGGTGTTGCAGGGATTACAGACTTTGAGTTAAGCTATCAGGAATCAGGAGGTAGTTTTCTCCTCAGTGTATCCAATGTCGGTGTCAATCCGGCTAAAGCTGTAAGCGTAGAAATACCTTCTCAAAACAGCTTCAGCGTATCGGGGAGCAGTACCCAGGTGATAGGTAATCTGAACTCTGGAGACTATACCTCCGCAAATTTCCAGATCTCTCGGATAGGGAGATCTGATATGGCAATAAAAATACAGTATACAGACGCTACTGGAGTGCGCAGATCGATAGAAAAGAAGCTTCCTATAAAGCTTTCAAGCGGGATGGCTGGTACGACATCCAAGGACGCTGGGGACCAGCATGAAGCGATGCATGGTGGAGGGTCAAATATTTCCAAACAGGCAGTTAGCTTTGCTCCATACCTTGGAATCATTGTGCTCGGTATCATTGGCTTCTGGCAGCGCAAGAGCATCACTGAAATGTATCAGAGGCTGAAATTCCAGAGGCAGAGAAGAAAATGAGGCTTCTGGATATTTTCCTGCTCTCTCTATCCCATGTTAAGAAAAGCAGGATGAGAAGCTGGCTTACTATCGTGGGCGTAATCATAGGCGTCGCTTCGGTTGTAGCCATTATATCCATAGGGCAGGGAATGCAGGAAAATGTTCAGCAGAGGCTTGGTAGCTTCGGTGCTGATATAATAACCGTTATCCCGGGATATTTCAGAGCGACAGGTGTGCACAGCGAGATGCATACCGACAGGTCTGTGAGCACGAGTTCTTCGATCAACCTCACGGATAAAGACATCAAGGTGATTAAACAGGTACCGGGTGTTATGTATGTAAACGGGCTGGTTTCCGGTAAAGCCGACATCAAATACGATAATGAAAAAACAGTAATTTCTGTAACTGGAGTAGATACTTCAGTCTGGAGACAGATGGATAATACAGGAATAGATGATGGAAGATACCTCCAGGCAGGGGATTCTAATTCGATTGTGGTGGGTTATAATCTTGCATACGGAACTTTCCTTCAACCCATAACACTTAACCGTCCAATTGCTATAGGAGGAAAAAATTTTAGAGTGGTGGGTATCCTCAAACAGTCCGGCGGATTCGGAGGAGGCAGTGATACAGGAATTTATATGC
>JAPZAV010000104.1 GCA_027460465.1 Candidatus Methanoperedens sp.
CATCGAAACAATAGCACCTGTTGTGATCATTGAACTTTCAAAGAATACGTCATCGGATGAAAAATATATAATGTCGCCTGTTGTGGTAAAGGGCAAACTCGGAGACAGATATAAAGTGGTTGTGACTGCAATGTGGAGAGATCAGTTTGTAAGTTCAGAAGTAAGGATACCGCCTTAACTTAAGCCTGGTTATGCAGAAACTTATTCAAAGTCTCGTCAGAGCCTGATCCAGATCTTCTATTATGTCATCAGCTTCTTCCAGACCTGCAGAAATCCTTACCAGGTCGTCGGTTATTCCAACCTTCGCCCGTACTTCAGCAGGTATATTCACATGGGTCATGGAAGCTGGATGTTCGATCAGTGTATCAACCGCACCGAGACTGACCGATAAAGAGCATAATTCAACGCTGTTCATGAGTTTCCTGCCGGCTTCTATACCTCCTTTGATTCCAAAAGAGAGCATTCCGCTGAAACCACTCATCTGCTTTTGTGCAATTTCATATTGTGGATGACCTGGCAACCCTGGATATCTGACCCACTCGATTTTTGGATGTGCCTCCAGGAATTCGGCTACTTCCATGGCATTGCTTGCGTGTTTTTCCATTCTGAGATGCAGCGTCTTCAATCCTCTTATAGACAGCCAGGCTTCATGGACGCCCATTGTTCCGCCTGTGCAGTTGACAACAGGTGCCATGCTCCTGACAAATTCTTTTTTTCCAACCACAACCCCTCCTATAAGATCTGCATGACCACCAATGTATTTTGTACAGCTATGGATCACAACATCAGCACCCGATTTCAGCGGTCTCTGAAAATAAGGAGTTGCAAATGTGTTGTCAACCACAGAAAGTGCTCCAGTCTCTCTGGCGATTTTACATATCTCTTCAATATCACAAATGATCATGGTAGGATTGGCAGGTGTTTCTAAGAAGATCAGCTTTGTATTCTTCCTTACATTTTCCTTCACTTTTTCAGGATCTGACGTATCAACAAAACTGACTTCAACCCCAAACTTTGCCAGAACCGATGAAAATAACCCGTACGTGCCTCCGTAGACCACATCACTTGATATAAAGTGATCCCCCTGCTCTAACTGAGAAAGAGCAACAGCGGTTATTGCAGCCATGCCGGATGAGAAGGTCTGACCGGTTTCGCCTTCTTCAAGAGATGCAATCTTCTTAACAAGAGCTGCATGTGTTGGCGTATTTGGCACCAGACGTGCATATGTGTATCCCTCTTCTTCGCCAGCAAACCTTGAAGCCCCCTGTTCAGCACTATCAAAAATAAAGGTAGATGTTTGATAGAGCGGTGTTGTATGCGCTCCGTATGAAGGATCTGGTGCTTCTCCGGCACGAACACATCGAGTGCCGAACTTCTTATCTTTTTTCATCTTCTCGGCTTACAATAAAATAAATCAGACTTTCTTGACCCTTGTGACCGCAAGCCTGATGTCCTCTTCCTTGACAGTAGTCCTGCCTGCATGTTTTGCAAGCGCAATCGCTTCGCGAGAAACCTCAAGCCCGTAATCCTCAAGGACCTTTGCAAGCTCGATCCCTGCTCCTTCGCTCACTCTATCCGCTCCTGCTTTTCTGATAACGCGCTCAACTGGCGCAAGTGGAAGTACCGGCGGTACCTGCTGTGTCATTTATTTTCACCTCTTAATTAAAACCCTTATTTGTTTTTATTAGAAAATAAAAGTATTTATAGTTTTTCAGCCTGAATAAACCATTATAAATCGAAAAAATCTAATCTATAAGGGCATAATTGCATATAATTATTTTGCTCCAAAGACTTGAGGATCTATACGACTACCTTGATCTGACAAGGGAAGAGCTCGATTTGCTCGACATGCCCAGACGCTCTTTCACAGTGCATTTCCCTGTGCACATGGATTCAGGAAAAACCAGGATGTTCGTGGGGCACAGGGTGCAGTACAATGATGCAAGAGGCCCTGCCAAAGGAGGCATCAGGTTCCATCCCAGACTGACGCTCGATGATGTGAGAGACCTTGCTTTCTTGATGTCGCTCAAGTGCGCCGTGGTAAACATCCCGTTCGGAGGCTCAAAAGGAGGTGTGGTGATGAAAAAATAAAAGGAGAGCATGTTCCATCAGTGGTCACAGGCAAACCGCTTGAGCTCGGAGGGAGCAGGGCGCGCAGCTATTCAACATCACTTGGCGGGATACACATTCTTGAGGAAGCCTTACAGAAAAAAAGAATGGATAAATCCGGGGTCAGGATTGCGATCCAGGGGTTCGGGAACGTAGGAGAAAATGGAGCCAGGATACTTCACAAGAGGGGATATAAGATCACTGCTGTGAGCGATTCAAAAGGCGGAATTCATTCAGATGAGGGACTGGATATCCCGGGGGTAATGCAGCATAAATCAAATACAGGAAGCGTTGTTGATTTTCCGGGAAGCACAAATATAACGAACGAGGAACTGCTTTCATCGGATTGCGAGATCCTGATCCCTGCAGCGCTCTCGGAGCAGCTTCATAAGGATAATGCAGGGAATGTGAAAGCAAAAATAATCCTTGAGCTTGCGAACGCTCCCACGACCATAGATGCAGATGAGATATTTTCAAGAAACAAGATCATGTTGATACCTGATATTCTTGCAAACGCAGGAGGTGTGGTGGTGAGTTATTTTGAATGGATCCAGAACCTGAATAACGACTACTGGGAAGAAAAGAAGGTTCTTGAGAGACTGAATAGCATCATGACAGCGGCATTCAACGATGTCCATGCGATCTGCCAGGAAGAGAACCGGGGGTTGAGAAAGGCGGCGTATCAACTTGCGGTAAAAAGGATACTGCACTCAGAAAGGCTGCGCGGGAACCTGTGATGCCCTTGCACTTGCAGCTATGAAATCCATGACAAGCTTTGCACCAAGCAGCGCAGTCCCGCCTGAATCATAAGAAGGGGTGATCTCGACAAGATCGAAACCCACAAAGTACGGAGCAAAGCATGAGATCACATCCCTCACATCACGCGGCATCAGTCCATAGGGCTGCGGTGTTCCGACTGCGGATGCATATGCAGGATCCATAACATCCATATCAATGGATAGATAGATCGGGCAGGCAAGATATTCGCGGATCTCTGCTACAGCAGCCTCGATCCCGGCTGAGAGAACCTCCTCAGAAGAGAACATTTTGATACCGTTCTCCCTGACAAACTCGTATTCCTCACGCGTCCCGCTCCTTGTGCCGATAAACACAAATTTTTTCGTCACATTTTCGAACACATGACGCAAGACGCAGGCATGGCTGTTCATCTCACCTTGATACTCCTTTCTCATATCAAGATGCGCATCAAATACAATGAATCCGAGCTCAGGATATTTATTTTTGCATGCCTGGACAAAAGGCAGTGTGATAGAATGCTCTCCCCCCAGCATCACAGGGATCTTTCCGCCATCCACATATTTTCGTGCATGAAAAGATATCAGCGAAAGCGTCTCATCCACGGTCTGGGCAACCTCGAGGTCGCCTGCATCGTGGATATCTATGTCCAGGAGATCGATATCAAAAAGATGGCTGTAGGTCTCGAAATTGTATGAGTTCTTCCTGATCTCATGCGGTGCGGCGCTGCTCCCTTTCCTGAGACGCGAGGTCGCATCAAAAGGCACCCCGCTGATCACATACCGCGCGTTCCTGTAATCTGAATCTGCACCTGCAAAAACAGTCCGCATTATGTACGAATATCGATTTTCAGTTTCCCCATGGCAGAGAGATAGGAAACCTCTTTCCCTGGCGCAAGCTTGCCTTTCAGATCATCAGGGATCTTAAGTTCGATTGTGGAATAGTCAGCCATATCCATGATTTGCACAACATCCCCGGAAACAGAGAGAACCTGTCCTGATTTTCTTTCTACAAGCGGGACATATATCTTGTCTGTCACGGGGGCGATGATAGAGCGTTTGACCCCGTCGAATATGCCAATGGCATCGATCCTGGATTTCGCCGAACCGTGTTTTCCTGTTTTTGAGTGGGTCATGCTTTTTATCTGGCAGGGCTCATTATCAATAAGTAAATATTTTCCTTCTTTCAATGATCTTACTTCAACTTGTTCCTTCATTTCAATTCTCCTCGTCCCAAGATACTTTCTTATAGTATAAATATGTCGATTACTTGATAAATTTGCTCATCCATCTTACCCCTGTTCTTGTATCCTCAAGAACGATGCCTTTCTCCTCAAGCCTCTTCCTGATCTCATCAGCCTTCTTAAAGTCCTTCATCCTTCTCGCTCTTTCCCTTTCCTCTATCAGCGCTTCAATTTCTTCAGAAAGTCCTTCCTTTTTACCGGGCGAAAGGATATCCAGAACTTTATCCAATCTCATCATAAGTTCGTGAACAGCCCGTGCGTCCTGGGTGCTCAGTTTTGCTTCATCGAGCCCGGTATTGACCCGCCCTATCATTTCAAAAACGGCAGCAAAGGCTCCCGGTGTATTGAGGTCATTGTCCATCTCGATCTCGAACCTCTCCTGTGTACTTCTGATCAGCCTGGCAATTTCTTCGCTGTCCAATGCATCTGATTCATACCCGGGAAGCCGTTCAATGAAATTGTTCAATCTATCAAGTGTGTTCTCTGCATGTCTGATGGATTCCCATGTGAAGTTCAACTTTGACCTGTAATGTGAGGAAACAAATAGATATCTTAATGCATCAGCCCTGAAACCACTGCTCACGATACTCTCCAGCGTTATGATGTTCCCCAGGCTCTTGGACATCTTCTTATTGTTCACAAGCAGGTGTTCGCAGTGCATCCAGTACCTAACGAATCTTTTCCCGGTTGCTGCCTCGCTCTGCGCGATCTCGTTCTGGTGATGGGGAAAGATGTTATCAACACCACCTGTATGGATATCAACAGTCGGACCCAGGTATTTTGTTGATATGGCAGAGCACTCGATGTGCCACCCTGGTCTTCCTTCCCCGATCTCTGTCTCCCAGAAAGGTTCCCCCTCTTTTTTTTCTTTCCAGAGTGCAAAGTCTCGAACATCCTCCTTCTCGTACTCATCTGCTTCAACCGTGATCCCTGCTTTTATCTTTGAGAGGTCTATCTTTGCAAGGTTTCCATAATCCCTGAATGCCTGGATCTTATAATACACAGACCCATCTTTTCGATATGCATATCCTTTGTCAAGCAATGTTTTGACCATGCTGACCATTTCTTTTATATGCTCTGTGACCCTGGGATAAACATCAGCCCTCCTGATCCTGAGGAGATCGATGTCGTTAAAGAAGAACCTGATATATCTGTCTGTGTATTCCCGAAGGCTCACTCCCTGCTCTTTTGAGGCGCGAATGGTCTTGTCATCAAGGTCAGTGATGTTCATGACCTGTTTCACCTTATAGCCTTTCAACTCGAGGTAACGTCTCAGAACATCTGCGAACACATACGCCCTGAGGTTGCCTATGTGCGCAACATCATAGACAGTGGGACCGCAGGAATATATGCCCACGATGCTGTCATTGAGAGGGGAAAAAACCTCTTTTTCACCCGACAATGTATTATAGAGCTTAAGAACCATGGTTCAACCTTTTATATTTCCTATGGGTTTCAGCTCTACCACCTTCTTTGAGATCCCTGCCATTTCCATGGTATCCACAACCTCGGAAATATCCTTGTACGCAAACCCTGCCTCCTCTGCCAGTCCAGACATAGAAACAGCTTTGACTATGATTCCAGCTTTCTCCATCTCTTTTTTCAGCTCTGCACCGTCCACCTTTTTTTTAGCCGCAGTTCTTGACATCGTCCGTCCGGAACCGTGCATGGTGGAGCCGAATGTCTCTTTCATTGCCTTCTCTGTGCCTACGAGAAGATAGGAACCTGTCTCCATCGAGCCTCCCACTATGACAGGCTGCCCTACTTTTCTATAGATCGCAGGTACCTCTTTTCTTCCAGGGCCAAAGCATCTTGTTGATCCTTTCCTGTGAACAATGAGCTCCTGCTGCACGCCGTCGATATCATGCATCTCGAGCTTTGCAACATTATGTGCAACATCGTATATTATGTCCATTCCCATTTCTTCAGGTTCTCTTCCAAAAATACTGCCAAAACCTTCCCTCAACCTGTGTACGATCACCTGCCTGTTAGCAAAAGCTGCATTTGCTGCGCATTTCATGGCACTGAAATAGTCCTGGCCTTCCTGAGATTTAAAAGGAGCGCATGCAAGCTCTCTGTCCCTGACCGTGATCCCGTACTTCTTCATTGCAGTATCAAAGATGCGCAGATAATCTGTCCCTACCTGATGCCCGAACCCGCGCGAACCGCAGTGGACCATAATGAGCACCTGGTTCTTAAAAATCCCGAATACTTCTGCCACGTTCTTATCAAATATCTTCTCTGGAGTGGCGATCTGTATCTCAAGATAATGGTTCCCTGAGCCGAGCGTACCGAGCTGTTTTATTCCTCTGCTTATCGCTTTCTCGCTCACCTTTGAAGGGTCTGCTCCGGGTATGCATCCATTCTCCTCTATCCTTTCAGCATCATGATCCCAGCCGTATCCGTTTTCAATGCACCAGTTGACCCCGTGCACCATCACTTCCTTGAATTCTTCCGGTGTGAGCTTCACCAGCCCTTTGCTTCCCACACCAGCAGGCACGGTCTTGAACAGCAGATCTACCAGTTCCTTTATCCTTGGTTCGACTTCGTCCGCGGTGAGATCTGTCCTTATCAGCCTCATTCCGCAGTTGATATCGAAACCTATCCCGCCCGGAGATATAATCCCGTCCTCCAATGAAAAGGCTGCAACGCCTCCGATCGGGAAGCCGTACCCGAGATGACCATCAGGCATGCAGTATGCGTATTTCTGTATCCCTGGAAGGCATGCCACGTTTGTGATCTGCTCGAAAACCCCTGAATCCATCTCGCTCATCAGCTTCTCGTTCGCATATATCCTTGCAGGTACAAGCATTCCTTCTTTCTCTGTAGCAGGTATCTCCCAGATGTAATCCGAAATCTTTTTTATTTCCATCCTGACCTCCCTGTGAAAATACTATATATCCAGAATGACCTTCGCACTCCAGTGATCCTTTGCCTCCTTAACCTCGTACATATGATATGTGACAGCTTTTACATCTGATCTGAGATTGTGTTTTTCAGGGTCTATCCCCTCGCCAGAAGCAATGGCATTCAGTTTATAGACATCGTTCTTCCTGATATTTACATCGAATTTACTGAAGACGATAGCCTCTGCGTCCTTCAGATACACAAGCTCAGAGAGCCAGTCAAAGAGCAATCCATCCACTGTCTGATTTTCCAGCTCGATCGTTTTTGTTATTTCATTCTTCACGCTTTTCATTTCAACCATTACCTCAAAGGTGGCGATCGCAGCATCTCTGAACAGCTCTTCAAGCGTCCTGCCCTTCACTTCGAAGGCAGCATCAGCGGTTGCAATATCCTCTAGATATCTATACGGCATTTTTCTCCCATTTTATTTTATGCAGGTGTTTGTATTTGTAGTTTTTGAATTAAAAACCAACATTTAACCGCAAAGAGCACAGAGGACGCAGAGGTTCCTGTTGCATTGTTTTGAATTCTTTGCGGCGGATTGATGAAGCAAGAGCAACGATTCCGGAATTATCAGCAGAGAACTCTTCAAAGGATAAAGATTCGGTATATTCCTTTATCAGCTCGATGCTGGTCAAAATATCATTAAGGTATAGCTTTGTTTCTCTATACATACACAGCTTCCTTCAGGATATCCTCTTTGATCATGGGCTTCAGTGTTTCGATGATCACCAGATCAACTTTTCTTCCAAGGGAATCCTCTAAGAAGAACTTAAGACCCATATAATTCTTGAAAGTCTCCTTTCCTTCCTCAAATTCAACCAAGATATCTATGTCGCTGCTCTTCTTCTCTTCTCCTCGAACAATGGAACCGAACACACCTGTGATCTTCACACCATACTTTTTCCTCAAAAGCCCCTTATTTTTCTCCATGAATTCTTTTATTGCTTCAAAAGATGATTTATCCTTCATAATATTGCATCATAATAGATTGCATTCACAGTTCAAAAACTTTTTGTTGATAATATAGTGATCCTCTAAAAAAGTAGCCGTTATCAATATCGTAATTCAGAATGATTATTCATTTTCAAATAGGTTTAAGGTCTATGATGATTAAAATTATGAATATACAGGGGTTAAAAGAAGATGAATTCTGAAGAAAATAAAACGCCATTCATGCAGCATGAGGGGGATTGATCAGGGAATATAGACATTAATCATTATCGATTAAATATTTAATGAAGTAATAATAGAAATAGAATCTGAAGGAGAGATACATGTTGAGAACAGAAAACAAATTATTAAGGGATGTGATGACACGAGGCGTGGTAACAGTTCCGATGCACGCCACGGTCAAGCAGGTTGCAGGGATGCTGAGCAAAAAGGGACTTTCAGGATTGGCAGTCGTCTCTGAAGACGGAGAAGCAGTGGGTGTGGTCACTGACATGGACATACTTAAAGTGATAGGGAAAGACAACTGGGAGAATATGCTTGCTGAGTCCATAATGACCCCACACATGGAATCAGCCAGACCCACGATGACCCTCAGGGATGCGGCAAAGATAATGAGAGAAAAGCGGATACACAGGCTGCTTATCTTCTCGGAGCGCGGCGTGGGCGCATCGCAAAGACCCATCGGCATATTGAGCGCAAGCGATATTGTAAGGGAAGCTGCGAGGAACTAGGTTTACATTCCCATGATCAGGTCAGGGAACAGCCAGTAGAGGATCAGGGTCGTCACAAATGTTTCAATAAAAGCAGCCACAAAGAGAAGCGGGACTACCCATTTGATATAAAAGAAAATACCCTTTTTCAACTCGCTTCTTACACCTGCTTTCGCTCCTCTTGCTGATAGATAAACCACATGCCCGAGCCTGAGCCCTATCCCGGCGCTTATGAGGATCATTGGAATCTCTATGATCCCGTGGGGCAGAATTGCTGCAATCACAAAAAGAACTCCTTGATGCCTTGAAACCACTTCAGCCAGCATGCTGAGTATGATGCCATTCCCTGCCACAAAAAGAATGGGTATTATCCCGAAGCCCAGACCGAGCAGCAGAGCCATCAGGCTTTTGGATGCATTATTCAGGAAAATCACAAGCAATATAGCAGCTGGAGATAGCGATTTTATCCAGCTAAAGGATTTTTCAAAATTATTAAGGTAGCTTTCTGCCAATCCAGGGTTATTTAAGGATACAATCGTTCCGATGATCATTGAAACTATGAAAACCACAACTACTGCAAGTATGTAGTTCCGTACCGAGGAGAGATATTCCATATCGCTTCGTTTCATCATACCCCCATCAGGATCCTGAGCGTATTTCTTGTGGCAGGTGAAAGTCCGAGAACCAGTATAGCAAGTTTCATGAGAGCTACCAGTCTTTTTTCTTTATTGATATCAAACTTGTGGTCAAGCATATAGAGCACAGGTATGAACACGAGCAATTTGAGAGGGTACATCACAAGTGAGGGATGATCCATATAATTACCTGCAAGATCGATGAAAAAGGTCGGTGCCACATGCTTTTCAGAGTATCCGAGCCAGTCTATCCCCACAAAGGTGGAGGATGCATCGAATAAATGGGTAAAAAGAATGGAGATATTGAGTTTATTTGTAAGAAGCGTAAAATTGAATTGCGCCGATATAAGATAAACAATGCCAGTTGCAATCAGCCCCAGCATTATTATTGCTCCGGCAGGTAAAAGGTTCTTTACTTCCCCTGCCGCGAGCAGGGCTGCAATGTTAATGAGCGTCCAGACAGCACCGAAAGAGCCAAAAAAAATATGATAATCTTTTATTCTCCCTTTTTTCTCAAGAACAACAGCGAGCGAAAGTATGCTGATCGTTACTGCGAATATCAGAAAATAGATAATCGGTGTTATCAGGAGATACTTGAACGGAGGAGCGAATAGATTTGAATCTTCGAGCACACGCAGCGATGACCCTGCAAGGATGTACGGTGTTACAGAGGCTATGAACCGCGTATCTATTTCAACCTCGAGTTTTTCCAGCAACCTCAGGACGCCGAAAAGGCTTATGCCAAGCAGAATAGCGTAAGTGATTGTGTCCACCGGGTTATAAGAGGTATCATTGACTATTCCGCTTATGTAATACTTATTTATATACTGCCAGAGTGTATCTATTATATTCATATATATTCATATCGAGACTGTATGAAGGAGATCATAGAACATCATAAGAACAAATGGATGGAGCTTCCGCGAAACGTAGTAGTCGGGCATGGCGTGATCAACGACACTGGTAAGGTGTGTATAGACCTTAAACTTAATGGGAATGCACTCATTGTGGCAGGACCATCCACCCTCAATGCAGCAGGTAAAATGGTTGAAGCAACGCTGGAAGATTCAGGTTATAACGTGGATGTGGCTATTGTGAAGGATCCAAACATGGACGAGGTCGGTAATGTTGAAAAGATCTCAAAAGAAGTAAAAGCTTCATTCCTGCTTGGTGTTGGAGGGGGGAAATCCATTGATATAGCCAAGCTTGCAGCGATGCATCTTGACCTGCATTTTATAAGCGTTCCAACAGCGGCTTCGCATGATGGCATAGTCTCCTCCAGGGCATCCATAACAAAGGACAGAAAAACGGTCTCTGAACCTGCACATGCACCGTTCGGAGTCGTGGCAGATACTGAGATCATAGCTTCTGCGCCGTATCGTCTTCTGGCAGCAGGATGCGGAGATCTCATCTCCAACTACACTGCTGTACGGGACTGGGAACTCGCGCACAGGCTGCGCAATGAGCCTTTCAGCGAGTATGCCTCTATCATCTCAAAGATGACAGCGAATATACTGATCGAATCCGCGGATGCAATAAAGCCGGGGATCGAGGAATCAGCCTGGATGGTCATGAAGGCGCTGGTCGCGAGCGGGGTTGCGATGAGCATAGCTGGTTCGTCTCGACCTGCCAGCGGATCTGAGCATAAGTTCTCACATGCACTTGACTTGATAGCACCAAAACCAGCGCTTCATGGAGAGCAGTGCGGGGTAGGGACGATAATGATGATGTATCTGCACGGCGGGGACTGGCAGGAGATCAGGACCGCTCTTAAGACGATAGGTGCGCCCACGAATGCAGCAGAGCTTGGTATAAAGGAAAAATACATCATCCAGGCACTTCTTCATTCGCATGAGATTCGCCCTGAGCGATATACCATACTTGGATCAGGATTAACAAGGGAAGCTGCTGAGAAGGTTGCGAGGATTACAAAAGTGATTTGAACTATAATAAGAGGTGAATTATATGGAAGAAGATACAGAAATAACATTGATAGGAACAAAACTGGCAAAGGTTGGAACTGAGTTTATTTTCAGAGGCATTGCAAGGGAATGCGAACCGTGTAAGCTCAATAAGACCTGTCTTGGTCTGAACGTAGGCAGCAAGTACAGGATAACAGGGCTCAGAAACGGGGGCACGCTTGAGTGTTTCATACACGATTCAGGGGTCTGTGCAGTGGAAGTCATAGAAACCCCTATTGTAATGGGCATCGAGTCAAGAAAAGCGATCAAAGGCTCGAAAATAATCTACGAACCTGTGGCATGCAATATTTTGACCTGCGAGAACTATAGAATATGCCGCCCTGGCGGTCTCAAACGTGGTGATAAATTCACCATAGCGAACGTTGTGGGCGAGCTTTCAGGGCAGTGCGAGAAAGGTTATATATTGAAATTGGTCGAGGTGAAAAGATAGCATGAAATATGGTGATAAGAATAAGTGTATGGATTGCGGGATCGAGCTAACGATCAAAAACAGGCATCCCGCGTACTCAGCACGGCTTGCGGTCATCGGATACAGATGCACATCATGCCATGAGAAAAGCAAATCCCCTGAGACAAAAAAGCGCGAAGAAGAGATCAGCAGGCTCACGAAAGATATACCCAGGCCAGAGAATATCAGGCATGATCTGCTCAGGTCATTAAAAGAAAATCAGTAATGTTGATCAAAGCTATTTCTGAGCTTTCACAGGATGAGACTTCAGGGTTGTTAAAGCGCGGTAAAGGACTCGAGAATGTGATGAGATCTGTGATTCCCATACTTGAGGATGTCAGGAAAAATGGCGATGCAGCGCTTCGAAAGTATACCCGGCAATTTGATAAAGCAGCCATAGAGGAAATCGAAGTCCCTCATGAAGAGATCCGTGAATCCATTTTCTTGCTGGATGAACATCTGGTCTCATCACTTAGAAAAGCAGCCTCCAATATCCGCGCATTCCATGAAGCCCAGCTTCAGAAGGACTGGATAAAGGAGTTCGCTCCTGGAATCAAACTCGGCCAGCGCGTTACACCTATTGAAGCAGTGGGTGCCTATGTCCCAGGAGGAAGGGCCTCGTACCCGAGCACAGCAATGATGACAGCCATACCGGCGAAAGTGGCAGGTGTAAAAGATGTGATCATATGCACCCCGCCAGGGCAGGATGGGAAGATAAACCCTCTCACGCTTGCAGCAGCCCATATCGCTGGAGCTGACAGGGTATTCCGTGTCGGCGGCGTTCAGGCGATCGCTGCAATGGCGTATGGCACAGAGTCCGTGCCTGAGGTGGATAAGATAGTCGGACCCGGTAATGTGTATGTGACCGCTGCAAAGATGGCATGCGGGAAAGCCATAGATTTCCCTGCAGGTCCGAGCGAGGTGCTGATAATAGCGGATGGCTCGGCAAAGGCTGAGTATATTGCTGCTGATATGATAGCACAGGCAGAACACGATCCAGATGCGATCTCGGTTCTCGTTACTCCATCCGAAGAGCTTGCATCAAAGGTGATGCAGGAGATAGATACCATGTCGAAAAATGAACCAAGAGTAGAGATCATCAGAAAATCGATGGATAATGCGGCTATCCTCACAGGCAGCCTTGATGAGTGCATCTTGTTCTCGAACAGGTTCGCTCCAGAGCACCTTGAGATAATGACAGAGATGGATCTCCTTGAGAAGATAAAGCATGCGGGTTCGATATTCATAGGCTCTCATGCACCGGTATCTGCCGGCGACTATGCCTCTGGCACGAACCACGTCCTTCCAACTGCTGGATATGCACGGGTGTTCTCTGGACTGAACACTGACCATTTCGTGACCAAATCAAGCGTGCAGATAATTGATAAGAGAGGTCTCGATGGCATAGGAGAATCGATCATCGCACTTGCAGAAGCTGAGGGGCTTTCTGCGCATGCGAATGCTGTCAGGATACGGAAAAGGTGATGTAGAGAGAAGAACCATTTTTTTTCAATTCAAACTGGCAGCACAGGCTTATCCCATCTTGTGATGTGATCATGTTTTTCCCTTCTGGGGTGCCTGGGAACCTGGATGGCGTCGTATCCGTATGATCTTACAAGCTCATCCCTGTATATTGCCCAGCTGCCAAGCACCCTTACCAGAACCTCAAATACAACTCTTACATCGCTTTTTGATAGATCTGCGGCATCCCCTATGCCTCGCAGAGCTGCTATGATCCTGTCAAGACCGCCTGCGTAGAGATCTGGTTCATCAGGGCTGAATTCCTGCTCTCCGAGCTTGATCTGAAAGTCAACGTGCCCTGTAACATTTTCTTTGTTTTCAGTGGTGATCAAAACCCTGCCTTCTCTGTCTCTGATTACAAGGTAGATCTCAGGGTCTCCTTCGAACCAGTCCTTGAAAACGTTTTCACTGAATGTTATTTCAAAGCTGCCCTCGAAATCAGTAACAGCCCTTCCAAGTCTATCATCAGGGTGAAAATAGATCCCCGGGTCCTTATCAAAAGCATGTACTGTGAAGCCTTCAACTGCAAGATTGCCATCATCCCTTATCCTGCCAGTTATTCGGTAATAATACGGCATTTTTCTAAAACCCCACAGGATATATTACTTTTATCTCATATAATCATTTCGCAGCAACATTTATCTCGTTCCAGCCTGAAATGTGCCTGATGAAATTTGCTGCAAGCCAGGCGATGATTTCATATTTCAACAGCCTTGAATCCGAGCTCAATAGCGCCATAGAGCTCGCGAACAGGGCGCGTGCGAACGGAGCAGACCCCGCACCTGCGGTGGAGATACCCATAGCGAAAGACCTTGCAGACAGGGTTGAAAAACTGATGGGAATAGAAGGGGTTGCAGAGAGGCTGCGTGACCTCGAGGCTAAAATGTCGCGCGAAGAGGCTGCTTTGCAGGTCGCGATTGAGATAGCAAAAGGTGAAATTTCTCAATTCGAGTCAAAAAAGGACGCTTTAGACGCAGCAGTGCGTGTGGCAGTGGCTATCCTCACCGAAGGAGTGGTGGCTGCACCGATCGAGGGGATCGCGAAGATAGACCTTGCGAAAAACGATGACGGCTCAGACTATATCAGAATATATTATGCAGGTCCGATAAGAAGCGCAGGCGGCACAGCCCAGGCGCTCTCTGTACTTGCGGCAGACTATGTGAGAAGAAGCCTGGGGATTAACAATTTTATCCCGCGGCCTGAAGAGGTCGAGCGCTATGTCGAAGAGATTGCAGCTTATAGAAGAGTGGCAAACCTCCAGTATCTTCCTTCAGAAGAAGAGATCAGGCTGATCGTGAGGAACTGCCCTGTCTGCATAGACGGTGAGCCCACCGAGGAGGCAGAGGTAGAAGGGCGGCGCGATCTTCCGAGAATCGAAACGAACAGGATACGGGGAGGGATGGCGCTCGTCATCGCTGAAGGCATAGCGCTCAAAGCCCCGAAAGTGAAAAAACATGTGGACAAGCTCGGACTTGACGGCTGGGAGTGGCTTGATAAATTCGCGGTTACCGTTAAGACAGATGAGGCTTCTTTGCAGCTTAAACCAAAAGACAAGTACCTGCAGGACCTGATCGCAGGGCGTCCCGTTTTCTCCTATCCTTCAAGACCAGGAGGCTTCAGGCTCAGATACGGCAGAGGAAGGAACACCAGCTTCGCGGCTGCAGGCATAAGCCCAGCGACTATGGCAATGATGGACGATTTCATAGCAGCAGGCACACAGATAAAGGTTGAGAGACCTGGAAAGGCAGCAGGTATAGCGCCTGTGGACGCGATCGAAGGTCCGACCGTGCTTTTATTTAATGGCGATGTTTTAAGGGTGGATACTGCTGAAGATGCATTGCGGATAAGACCGTCTGTGCAGAGAATTCTCGATATCGGTGAGATTTTGATAAATTTCGGTGATTTCCTCGAGAACAACCATCCTCTTGTACCATCGTCGTACTGCTACGAATGGTGGGTACAGGAACTTTCAGCAAAGACGGCTGTGGAAAATCCCGGGCACTTAAGAGATCCAGATCAGAACACTGCACTATCTCTATCAGACACGTTCAAAGTGCCGCTCCATCCGAAATTCACCTACCTGTGGCACGATATTAAGATAGAGGATCATACTGCGCTCGCAGAATATATCCAGAAAAATGGCAGACTTGCTGGTAAACTTCAATTCCCGCTCGATAATGAAATAAAATCCATTCTTGAAACACTGCTTCTACCTCATCTTGTGCGTGAGAAGCAGATCATCATTGAAGAGCCGCTTCCTCTGATAAGATGCCTGGGGCTTGATGAAAATCTGAAAAAGACCTGGACTTCGTCAGAGTCAGGCATCATGGAGATGGTATCAAAAGTGAGCGGAATGATCATCCGAAGCCGCGCCCCTGTCAGGATAGGTGGAAGGATGGGAAGACCTGAGAAATCAGATAAACGTGAGATGAAACCTGCACCTCATGTGCTTTTCCCGATCGGGGAAGCAGGGGGAAGGAGGAGGTCGCTGCAGAGTGCAAAAGATTTCGTGGATGACGAAGGTGAGGAGAAGAAAAACGATCTTAAAACAGGACTTGCAGTCCAGAAAGAAAAGGTGGGGACAATAAAGGTGCAGATAGGGGAGCGCATATGTCCTTCATGCAAAATCAGAACATTCAAGAACAGATGCAGTTGCGGCAGATTCACTCAGCCTGTGCTCAAATGCTCATCCTGCGGGATCGAAGTTAACAAAGTTGTATGCCCGAAATGCAGGAAAGAGACCACGTCAGTAGTGGAAATGTCGATCGACTTCAAGTCAGAATATCAGCTTGCGCTGAACAACGTTGGCGAAAGGGATAACTTCGAATCGATAAAAGGTGTGCTCGGGCTCATATCAAAGAACAAGACGCCTGAGCCGCTTGAGAAGGGCATCCTTCGGGCAAAGCATGATATCGTGATGTTCAAGGACGGAACTGTGAGGTACGACCTCTCAGACCTCCCTCTTACACATGTAAAACCTCAGGAGATAGGGGTTCCAGTAACGAAGCTCAGGGAACTCGGATATGATAGGGACACATATGGAAGACCGCTTGTTGATGAGGATCAGATACTTGAACTCAAGGTACAGGATATCGTTGTTTCAAAGGACTGTGGCGAATATTTGCTTAAGACCGCAGGGTTTATTGATGACCTTTTGACGAAATATTACAGAGTCGACCCGTACTACAATATTAGCAGCATCGGGGAACTTATTGGAAAACTCGTCATAGGGCTTGCGCCGCACACCTCAGCTGGCGTCCTGGGCCGCCTGGTCGGTTTTACGACCGCATCCGTGGGCTATGCGCATCCCTTTTTCCATGCCGCAAAAAGAAGGAACTGCGATGGCGACGAGGACTGTGTGATGCTGCTCATGGACGGGCTTTTGAACTTCTCGCGCTCATACCTCCCTGACAAAAGGGGCGGTCAGATGGATGCGCCTCTCGTGCTCACCACGCGTATCGACCCGAATGAGGTGGATAAGGAAGCCCACAACATAGACGTGCTTTTCCAGTACCCTCTTGAGTTCTATGAAGCCACGCTGCAGTACAAAAACCCGAAGGATATCGTGAAATTCATGGATATCGTGAGCGGAAGGCTGGGTACACCTGCGCAGTACGAGGGTTTCGGCTTCACACATGATACCGCGGATATCGCAGCCGGTCCCAGGAACAGTGCGTACAAGACGCTGGGGACGATGATAGAGAAGATGGATGCGCAGCTCGCTCTGGCGCGGAAGATAAAAGCTGTGGACCCGCAGGATGTTGCCGAGAGGATTATCAATTCGCATTTTCTGCCAGACCTGATAGGCAACCTGCGCTCTTTCTCAAAGCAGAAGGTGAGGTGCACGAAATGCAATGCAAAATACAGGCGCCCGCCGCTTCGGGGGACGTGCCCCAGGTGCGGGGGGAACATTGTGCTTACCGTGCACGAGGGCTCGGTGAGGAAATATCTTGAGACCTCATTGAGGATAGCGGATGAGTACAATGTGCGGCATTATACGAAGCAGAGGCTTTTGCTGCTGGAGCTTGAGATGGATTCTCTCTTCGAGAGCGATAAGGTGAGGCAGAAGGGGCTGGCGGATTTTATGTGAAGAATGTAATAAATATACTTGACCCCAGCATTCATCTATCAGGATTCAAGAACATGGAATATACGTTTACATGGATTCTACCAGCAAGAATTAAATATACTATTAAAATCTAATATATCTGATGGTTAGAAGTGAAATGCAAAAAGAAGCAAAAGCACGCATCAAGATCAATAAACTCCTTGAACAATCGGGCTGGAGATTTTTTGATGATGGAAAAGAAAAAGCCAATATCGTTTTAGAGAATAATGTCAAGATCACCAGGAAGGATCTTGATGAGTTCGGGAACGATTTTGAGAAAACAGAGAATGGTTTTACGGATTTTATTCTTCTGGATGAAAAGAGCTTCCCATTTGTTATTGTAGAGGCGAAGTCAGAAGATAAAAATCCTCTGGATGCAAAAGAACAGGCAAGAAAATATGCACAATCTCAAAATGTGAGGTTCGTAATCCTTTCAAATGGCAATTTGCATTATTTCTGGGACTTGGAGCGTGGAAATCCCAGTGTAATAACCAAATTTCCGACATTAGAGTCGCTTCATCATACAGGTTCGTTTCAGCCTAATCCCTCCACTCTTGTTAATGAAATAGTCGGAGAGGATTACATTGCCCGGATCCAGAACCCTCTTTTTGACAAAGACCCGCGCTGGAGTAACAACAAAACAAGAGCGGATTATATACACGAATCCGGGTTGAAATTCTTAAGACCGTATCAGTTAGATGCGGTTCATGCTTTGCAGGAATCTGTGGAAGATGGGAATGACAGGTTCCTATTTGAAATGGCGACTGGAACAGGAAAGACACTAATTTCAGCTGCAGTTATCAAACTTTTTTTAAGATCAGGGAATGCAAAGAGAGTGCTTTTTCTTGTTGACCGATTAGAACTTGAAGATCAGGCGAAGAAAAATTTTATTAAATGGTTAAAAAATGATTACAAAGTTGTTATTTATAAAGAAAATAAGGACGATTGGCGAAAAGCCGAGATTGTCGTTTCCACAGTCCAGAGCCTTTCTTTTGACAATAAATATCAGAGGCTTTTTTCACCCACCGATTTTGGTCTTCTGATATCGGATGAAGCCCACCGCTCGATCGGATGGAACAGCAGGGCTGTTTTTGAGTATTTTGTTGGCTATAAACTCGGTCTTACTGCCACACCTAAAGATTATCTGAAGTATTTAGACCCCGATAAAGTAAGTAAGAAAGACCCGCGCGAATGGGAACGAAGACAGCTTCGGGACACCTATATCACATTTGGCTGCGAGAGCGGGAATCCGACTTTTCGCTACAGTCTTATTGACGCTGTGAGGGATGGATATCTTGTAAACCCGGTTGCTGTTGATGCACGAACCGAGATTACCACAGAGCTACTTTCAGAAAAAGGTTACTCTATTATTATAGAAAACGCTGAAGGGAAAAAAGAAGAGCAGATATATTATCATAAGGATTTTGAGAAAAAATTCCTCTCAGACGAAACAAACAAGATATTCTGCAAGACTTTTATTGAAAATGCCCTCCGCGATCCAATAAGTAGAGAGATTGGCAAAACTATTGTTTTTTGCGTTAGCCAGAACCATGCCTCAAAGATAACACAGGTATTGAATGAGCTTGCAGATAAATTATATCCTGGAAAATATAATTCAGATTTTGCTCTTCAGATAACGTCAAATGTTCAGGATGCGCAGCAATTTACTATCAATTTTACCGATACAAGTAATAACTTATCCGGCAATTCGCGGTTTCTGGAAGGTTATAAAACGAGTAAAACAAGGGTATGCGTAACTGTTGGAATGATGACGACAGGCTATGACTGCCAGGATATTTTGAATATTTGCCTTATGCGCCCTATATTTTCTCCAACGGATTTTATCCAGATAAAAGGAAGAGGTACGAGAAAATTTGATTTTTCATTTTCAATGAAAAATGGGCACGATAACGAAA
>JAPZAV010000105.1 GCA_027460465.1 Candidatus Methanoperedens sp.
TACAACAGTGCGTGTTGACTATCGCTATCTCAATGGCACACTTGCAAAGACAGAGCCACGGTCAATATCTGCGGATGGTCTCATTGGATATATAGTTTCAGACGGGACAGGTGGAAGACCGACGGAAGGGAATATTTTCGTATATAGTTGAGAGATTGGATCAAGTTTGCTCAAATCATGGGTAATCTTTTATTTTTGTTCCAAAGCCAGTTATCCGCTAGTGGATAGCTCGGAATAAGGGTAGAATGAGGAAGGCGGAAGTCTTATGAGCACCCAAAAGGTATTAGAGTAAAACGTGATAGAAAGTACAATAGCAGGATTGAAAGTCGGAGACGATCAACCTGTACGAGTAATGGGCGTTATCAATCTGGGCAGTGAGTCTTTTTATAAAAGTTCAGTGGTCGAGCAGAATTCTGTTCTTGATGCTGCCCTGAAGATGATCGCGGATGGTGCTGATCTGATAGATGTTGGTGCACGCTCAACCTGGCCACTCGCACAAAAAATCTCAAAGGAAGAGGAGCGATCCCGGCTTATTCCTGCAATAAAGCTGCTGGCTGATCTTGAAGTCCCTGTTTCCGTGGATACCATGTTCTCTGATATCGCAGATGAGGCGGTTCTGGCTGGTGCAGATATCATCAACGATGTTAGCGGTTTTACTGCAGATGAAAGGATGCCGGATGTGGTGAAAGAATATGACTGTCCTGTGATATTGATGGCAAGCAATAAAGTCCCCGGGGATCCTGCAGGTATTGATGCGGTAATGGATTCGCTTGAGAGGATTTTAAAAGATGCGGATAGAAAAGGGATAGATCCGGAAAGGATCGTCATCGATCCTGCGATCGGAAGATGGACTCCAGAGAAACTTCCTATCTACGATTATGAGACCATAGATAGTCTCCAGAGGCTCCGTATTTTTGGCAAACCCATTCTTGCAGCAGTATCCAGGAAATCCTTTATAGGCGAGGCGCTGAAAAAACCCGCCAGTGAGAGGCTTTTTGGGAGCCTGGCAGCCACTGCGATTGCGGTCAGGAACCGGGCTCATGTCATAAGAACGCATGATGTGGCGCCTGCTGTGGACGCTGTGAAGGTTTCACAGCGCATCAGGGCAAGAATCCCTGCAGTTAGATCAGGAGAGTTTGAGGCAGAAATGCTCGACATAAAAAACCTGGAAGACAGTAGAAAGATGATGACATTGATAGGAGTTACAGGAGCAGGAAGCCGGATCATGAAAAATAAAACCATCCTGTATAACATCCTTGTAAAGAACCTCACGGCAACAGAGGCTCTGATAATAAAGCAGGAGATGCTTGCCAGGGGAGGAGATGCGGCGCTCCCGCGGGATGCAGTGTCTCACGAGATCGAGAAAGTAAACCTGATCATCACAGGAACGCAGCTCCAGATAGAACGCCTGATAAATAAAATAAAACGTCAGGTAAGGGATTTGCCATTGGTTGCAGAAATGCTAGCTGAACTGATCCAGAAAAAGGACGATGCGGTTTTTTTGTATTCAGGATACAAATGATAATATCGAAGCAGAAAGAATTCAAGGAGCTTTTGAGAATGGTGAAGGAGCTGGATATTTTCATAATCGGCTGCGGGAAATGTGCAGCCAAACTTCATGTTGGAGGCGAACCAGAGGTGCTTGAGATGAAGAACAGGCTTTCCTCAGAAGGGAAGAACATCACAGGATGGGCGGTTCTGAGTACCGCATGCAGTCCTGGTTCATGGAAAGAGGTACTTGGCCAAAATCCCGGGATCGGAAAAGCAGATGCGCTCCTGGTCATGTCCTGCGGATGTGGAGCCTCCGTACTTTCAAAACTTGCAGAAATTGAGGTATATCCGGCACTTGATACTGAGTCACTGGGAGGGATATGCAGCGAAGAACTGGTTAAAGAGCAGTGCAGGATGTGCGGAGAATGTGAGATCTGGCTTTATGGAGGGATATGCGCCCATTCGCAGTGCGCAAAAAGCCTGCTCAACGGACCATGCGGTGGTGCTGTGGATGGCAGATGCGAAGTGGACGAACTCCCGTGTGCCTGGGAAGGAATCTACGATAGGCTGAAAAAACTGGGAAAGCTTGAATATCTCGAATTCGTCCATGAGCCCAAAGATTATTCGAAAAAAAGAGGAGGAATCGAAATTGAGCTTCAGAAAAAAAATATCCTCAAGAAAATTCATTGTGACTGCTGAGATAAGCCCCCCGAAAGGCACTGATGTGCGCGGGATGCTCAAGGACGCAGAACTCATAAAAGATGTCGTGGACGCAATCAATATCACGGATAACCAGCGTGCAGTTATGCGCATGAGCCCGATGGCAGCATGTGGTATCCTTTCCCACAAAGGATACGAGACCATAATGCATTTGACATGCAGGGACAGGAACAGGATAGCGCTCCAGTCAGAGCTTCTTGGAGCATGGGCATTGGAGGTACACAATATTCTGGTGATGTCAGGCGATCATCCTGTGAAAGGAGATCATGAAGCTGCTAAGCCAGTGTACGATCTGGACTCGGTCCAATTGCTTGGTATGATCGATGGATTGAACCAGGGATTTGATTTTTCAGGTCATTCATTGCATGGTGAAACCGATTTCTGTGCTGGCGCTGTGACAAATGCAGAACTGAACGAGGCCGCATTCGCGAAGCTTGAGAAGAAAATAAAGGCAGGTGCCAGGTTCATACAGACACAGGCTGTATTTGACACTGAAAAGTTCACAGAGTTCATGGATAAGATCAGAGGCTCAGATACTTTTGAGGAGATAAAAATAATAGCAGGCGTAATCCCCCTCAGATCAGAAAAAAATGCCGATTTTCTTAACAGGAACATCGCAGGTATCAGAGTACCAGAAGATATGATCAGCAGGATGCATAAAGCCAAGAGCCCGGTTTTTGAAGGGATGGAGATCGCATCAGAGTTAATAAAGGAGCTGCGTCTCCTTTGCGATGGTGTACATATCATGACCATAGGAACCCATGAGAAAACTCCAGGTATACTTGAAATGGCGGGTATCAGATGAAGACGCAGATTGAGCGGGCGAGGGAAGGGATCATAACGCACCAGATGCAGAAAGTGGCAGAAGCGGAGAACATAGAAGCACAGGCCCTTCTTTCAAGAATCGCCAGGGGGAGCGCTGTAATCATGGCAAGGGGAGAAAAAGTGGTGGGCATAGGAAAAGGTCTTGCCACAAAAGTGAATGTGAATATCGGTACTTCATCTTCAAAGATAGATCCTGAGGAGGAAGTGAAGAAGGCAAAGATCGCGGAATGTTATGGTGCAGATACGCTGACCGATCTTTCAATGGGAGGTGATATTACAACTATACGAAGCATGATATTTGATAATACCACTCTTCCTGTGACAACAATCCCGATATACCAGGCTGCAGCAGAACTGGGTCTTGAAAGTATTGATGATGATGATATCCTTCAAAACATGAGGAAGCAGGCAGAGGAAGGCGTCAGTTCATTTGTGATCCACTGTGTTGATCGCAAGACGCTGGGAACGCTGAAAAAAGGAAAGAGAATCATGGGCGTCGTATCAAAAGGAGGCTCTATAACCTGCGCCTATATGCTGTTCAACAAATGCGAGAACCCGTTCATTGAAAATTTTGATGAGGTCCTGGACATCGCAAAAAAATACGATATCGTCCTCTCGCTCGGGAATACGATGCGAAGCGGATGCATCCAGGATGCGAGGGATGAGGCACAGCTTGAAGAAATGAAAAAGGACGCTGAACTTGCGGTATATGCAAACAGGGAAGGTGTGCAGGTCATCATAGAAGGCATAGGCGGTCATGTGCGCGCTGACAGGATAGTCAAATATGTGAGTGATCATAAGCGCAGCTGCGTTTTCCCGCTGTTTGTGGCAGGGCCGCTCCCAGCAGACGTGGCAGTAGGGTACGATCATATTGCAGGAGCTGTGGGAGCAAGTATGGCAAGCGGAGCGGGTGCAGATTATCTGTGTTATATTACTCCTTCCGAGCATCTGGGTCTGCCAGGGACAGAGCAGGTAAGGGAAGGACTGATCGCTTTCAAGATCGCCGCGCATATAGGCGACTCGATAAAATACGGGCCAAGCGATAAGGACAGAAAGCTTGCGGAAAAAAGGGCAGAGCTTGACTGGGAAGGGCAGCTGAGTTATGCCATCGATGGTGTGAGAGCACGGGAACTTGCACCCCAGGAAGGACCGTGCACCATGTGCGGCGACTTCTGCGCGATAAAGATGATGAAGGACTTTGAGCAGTATTAATATAACCGCAAAGAACGCAAAGAATGGATGAAAATAAATTATCAAATAATGTAGATATAGTCGTGGATAATAAAGTTATCCTTGAATTAAAATCTGTTGCTGAGGTACAACCGATACATAAAGCTCAGTTGCTGACTTATTTGAAGTTGTCAGGATTAAAGCTGGGCTTATTGCTGAATTTTAATGTCCTGCAAATGAAGGATGGAATTAATAGGTTGGTGAGGAATTTATAAGATTATTTCATTATGCTGTTATTTTTATAAGATTTCGTCATTAGACTGCCGTTGACAAGGTTATACCTATATATTCAGAGTCAGATAACAAGAACAGATAGATGATACAGAATGGCTGATGCTTTCAAACCTGAAGAAATGCTTCTTCACGAATTTGACCAACAATATCAACAGTATAGACATCTTGATGCATTGAGAGAAAGGTATATTGCCTTCTATGTTACTATTCCAGCAGCGATTTTAGTGTATTTAACTCAAATAGGATTGGATATTAGTAAAAATATATTTTACATTCAACCACTGATTTTATTAATTTTATTTGGTATTGGTCTTTTTGTTTTATATATAGCAATATCAATAAGGATAACCCAAGTATTTATTTCTTTAGCCTTGACGGAAATAAGAAGAGCACTCATGAAGATGTTATTATTTGATAGGGCAATTGACCAAACAACTAAACATTTAGTAATTCATAGTTACTTAATGGATAATTATAGTCCTCCTAAATTGGATAATCGCATTCAAATAGGATGGAACTGGAAAGAATCTGCAATAGCGTTAATTGGGTTATTAATCTTTGTAAATAGCCTTGTCCTTGTATATTTTATAAAAATAGAATTAAACTTATCTACCTGTTGGTTGTTTTTTGTGCTCCTGATTGCTATGTTTGTTCAAATACTGATTTTATATTATCGATTTAAATCCGATTTGAGTCCGGAAAGTCAAACAAAGGGAAAGAATGATATGACAAAGGTTCTTAAAGATGTATATGAATTTCTTAACCAAAAGAGTAAAAAATCTGATTAGAAGTACACCTATCTTTTACATCCTATGCCAATTAACACCGCTTTCTATCCCATAAAGACTTAACAGAAATATACAATTATTATGAGCTTAAAAGTTACGTAAATAGGTAATAAAAAATTTAATGCTGGTGTAGAATGACAATCGATGAAATGAGAAAAGAAATGATTGAATTTAGATTTAGCCAAAATCATATTGATAATGCTTTAGAAATCATATATTTTGTTGGAGTTGGTCAAGACCTTGCGTGGAGGGAGGGTGAAGGAATTATTAGAAGCGATGTTTCGATAAAGAATCCTCTGTTGGATTACTTAAAGCAGGGATACATTGTTGAAGGTCTCTCTCGTTATGGACGTTATGGAATATATTTATTAGGAGATAGTGGAGAAGAAATTTTTCAAGAGCTTTTTGAATTAAAAGTCAAACCCAATATTGAAGCGTTTAAAAATGAATTTATTAATATTAATCCAAAAACCTTTGCAATATTAACGCCTCCTTTGAGAAGAATAGATAGATTGAATGTCAAAGAAGAATTAGCAGTATTATTTATAAATTCCAAAAAAGGGAATGAATTAAAAAATTTATTAAATAATAAAATAAATTCCTTATATTCACTATTAAAAAAATACAATTTTTATCTTGAACTGACACCATTTCAATCAAACTGGAGAGGTAGTTCGAAAAGTAAGTTTATAAATAATGATGAAGTGTATCGATTATTATTAGAACGTATTGAAAACTTTCCATCATCGTTTTATGATTCAACTATCGAGTTAAATAAAAAAGTATCATTCTTCAATGATTTAGTAAATAGTATTGAGAATTATAAAATTAGAGATAAGATAAATAATGAATATTCAAATTATTTCAATGAGTGTAAAGAGCTAATTGATAAATTAAAAGAAGAAAAAATAACAACTTCATTCGATTCTTCAAATCCACCATACTTTAAGATAATAGACGAAAAAAAATTTAAAAATAAGATAGAAAAACTGAAACAAGAATACATCGATAAAATTTCAGATCCAGTTATTGATAATTTATTAGAGGGTAGGGGTATACGACCTTCAGTTACTCCACCGCAGCCTACGATTATCCCATCACAGCCTCCAGTTGTTCCGTCTCAGCATCCAGATACTCCGCCCTATATATCTGAAGAAGTCAAAGTGTTCCTAGGAAGTTCGGAAGATGGAGAAAATATTTATTGGTATCCGGGCAGGTTGCCAAACGGACATCTAATCATAATCGGCAGCGCAGGTTCAGGCAAAACAGAGACAATAAGAGTAATAACTTCTGAATTCAATAAATGTGGATATCCAGTGCTTTTAATTGATTTTCATGGAGATATGGGAATTAGTGGAGTAGAGATGAAAACGTATAACATAAAAGAAGGCAGCGAATACTTCTTTAATCCCCTTGAACTAGATCCGAGATTCAGCACAATCACCCCACTTAAAGCAAGCTCAGATTTTGTTGATAGTATTTTTATAAATTTTCCTACTTTGGGCATACAACAAAGAGACCGTTTAAAAGAGATAATTAGTAAAATTTACTCAATAAAGGGAATTACGCGAGAATTAAATACTTGGAATAAAGAAGTTTCTTTTAAAGAAATACAGCAAATTATTGAAGAAAGTGATGACGATACAATTTCTACACTCAAAGGTTACTTGCGAGATATTTTCGATTTCGAATTATTCACGGGAGAAAAAAAAATATCTATTTCGGACATTTTTTTAGGGATTTCCCATTTTAATCTCAAGAGCTTGCCAGAATCGCTAAAGACATTATATGCTGATCTTCTATTGCGTAAACTTTTTTATAATTTACAAAGTATGGAAAAATTCAAGGGAGGCGTGATTACGGATAAAGGAAAATTCAAGTTATTTGTCATTGTGGATGAATCAAAATTATTGGCGAGCGAAAGAGAGGGAACAAAGGCAGTCCTTAATAAATATGCTACAGAATTAAGAGGGTATGGTATTGGATTAATATTGGCATCTCAAATAATCGAACATTTTAATGAAGAGATATTGGCAAATATCGCTTTAAAATTCTGCATGAAGGCTCAAAATAGAGTTCAGGCAGATAAGAATAAAAAATTTTTTGGTGTGGATTCTGGAACTCTTATGGAACTAAAGGTTGGTGAAGGAATTCTTGCGGGATTAACAGAGAATAATTTAAAAATTAAAATCAGACCTACATGGGAACGTAATGGTAATTAATCAAAAATTTTTTGAAATCGTTAAAGATTTCTGGAAGACTGAGCTTAATATCCATCAACTTTTTAGGGTTATTCATGAAAAGATTAGACTTAAATCTCCACGAATGTCTCAAAAAAAGCAAAGCATAGCAATAACAATCTTTGCGACCTTTGCGTTCTTTGCGGTGAGATTTCTATGTTACTCCAATGGATCACAGGATGCTGACATTAAAGGTTTACAGAAAAATAATATAGCTAAATTAATTTCTCAAAATTTTCAACAAATCTGCGTTCATCTGTGTTCTTCTGCGGTTTTTTTCTTGAAATTTGATATTTTAATTTTGAGTAAGGGATTAGGAACATGCAGTTATTCGGAATAAAAACGCCTCTTATTAAACCGGGTGATGATATGGCAGGGATCCTGATCAGGGCGATGAAAGCTACGGACATATCGCCTCGGAAAAATGATATAATTGTGCTCGCTGAATCAGCAGTAGCTACGGCAGAAGGGCGTGTGGTTGAACTTGGGACCATAAAACCATCCAAGCAAGCAGTTGAACTCTCAAAACTCTATGAGAACGACCCGAGAAAGATGGAACTCATAATCAGGGAATCTGATGAGATACTGGGCGGGATCCCTGGCGTTGTGGTCACGATCACAAGAGGAGTGCTCTCGCCGAGCGCCGGGATAGATAATTCCAATGCGCCTGAAGGCTGTGTTGTGCTGCTTCCCGAAAATCCCGGGAGGAGTGCAGCCAGGATCAGGGAAAGGATCATGAGTGAATACAACTGCAGCCTTGCAGTGATAATCGGTGATAGCAGGACCCAGCCGCTGCGTTTGGGATGCGTGGGCATTGCGCTTGGTTGTGCCGGGATAGAGCCTGTGGAGGATGTGAGAGGGCGAAAAGACCTGTTCGGAAGACCTCTATTGATCACAAGGCGTGCGACTGTGGATAATCTTGTCTCTGCCGCGCAGATAATCATGGGAGAGGCAGACGAGTGCACCCCCGGGGTACTTATCAGGGGCGCACCTGTGAAGTTCATTGAAGGCAGCGAGGATATTCCCACAATTTCCAGGGATGAGTGCCTGTATTTTGGCTGTTTTGGTAAATGAAATCACCGCTTTGTTCTTCGCATCCAGAACCAGTAGCCAAGAACAACAATGGATAACACCACTACCAGGGCAAATATGGTACTGAAGGTGGCAGGGCTCTTTATTTCTTCTCCTGGTTGAGTTACGTTTGAAGTGACAGCAGGCGTTGCAGGTGCGACTGGAGGTGTGTATGTCACCTGTAAAGTTTCCGTGATCTCATTACTATTTCTATCAGATGCGGTTATTGTGATACTGTTCCTCCCTTCAACAAGCGATACTGTCTGGGTCCAGGATTCTGTTCCTGCGAATTTCCCGTTGACAAGGACTTCCTTGATCCCGCTTCTATCAGATGCTTTTCCTGAAACGCTGATCGTCTGGCTTGTTAATGTTTCGTTCAGTTTGGGGTTCTCAATCGTTATACTGGGAGGGGTGGTGTCCTGAATCCTGAATATATGCCACCTATTATTTGATGCGGCATAGATATAATATCCGGATGGATGAATGGCTATGGCGCTCCTTTCAGCTAACCCCAACATCGTAAAATTATCTATCATTCTTGGTGAATAAGGATTGCTGAAATCCATTAGATCATATTGAGGTGTCCCATCTGCACGTGCCAGATAGATCTGATCCCCTGATACTGCAATGTCATAAACGCTTTTTCCGAGAGAATGATATACTTCTTTTGGTGCAGCGACATCTGAAATATCAACTACATAAAATCCCGATCTTTTTTCTCCGCTTAAAAATGCCAGATTCCCTGAGACCTCAAGAGCTATTCCTGCCCACCCCTGCAGACTTCCGCTGATGTTGGCTCTCTCGATGTAGAACTTACCTGCAAGTTCAGGCACTGTTTCGTTGCTCAGATCGAAGATCAGCATTCCGGTGTTGGCTTCTGCAACGTACATGTATCTGTCTTTTACGGCGACGTCATTGGCCGAACTCAGATAACTGAGCTGGTACAACCTTTTTGGATTCCCGGGATCGCTTATGTCGAGCACATATATCCATCCCGGCCCTCCGGCAATGTATAGCCGATCTCGTGAGATTGATAGACCTTTTATCAGGCCAGGTTCATCAAATTGTGAGAATCGAGTAATGAGCTCAGGTCTCTCCGGATCGCTTGTATTGAATACAAGAAGCGAGTTACCATCAGCCACAAACAAATAATCTTCATAGAATTCCGCATCGTTCGGCTCATGTGTGATGAACGTGCCAACTTCGGTCATGTTTTCAAATGGATCAGATGCATCGCTTGATCCCATAGCGACAGGTAGCATCAGTATTAATGCAATGAGTAGACCCCGGAACATAGCTCTCACAATCAATTGTAAAGGTCTGATAAATATTTAAATTTTTCTGGATTTGGAGGATAGGGGATCCGCTATCACCTGGCTGCGGCATATCAGAACATGGGAAAAGCAAAAATAGAAGCGAAGCCCCAGCCCTGGTAATCCTGCACCTGACCCGGTGGCGCTGATTTACGAGCAGAGCATCCTCCATCGAGACAGCGCTTTCAAGCTCTGTGACCTCAGCCTGACAGATGAATGGAAGTTCGATGAGGGCTATATCGAAATCCTCAAGGAATTTCTTTACGATCCCCTCCTGGCTCTCGACCATAATCCTGTCTCCCGGACTGTGGAATATATGAGAGGCAGTGGCAATATAGTACCTTCCCTTGATCTGGATTACGGCGCCGATGGTGCATTGAATCCCTTTGAAGTAGAAAAAGCCGCCTGATTTTATCATGTGATTCATGCAAGAGTCTCAGGGATCTTTTCAAGGGCCTGGTCTATTTCGCATGCCAGCTCAAAAGGTATCCCGACAACGAGTTCCTCATCAGCATATCTGGTGTGCTTCCTTGAACCCTTGCATCCAGGAGATATTGCGGGCTTTCCATGCATCGGGTAAGCGGTGCAGTCGCTGCATACCGAGGCGATCCCACCGGTTTTGATCTCAAGCGGATCCCCTCTATTATAGGTATATGCCTGGACCAGACGCATCGCACGTTCGGGGTTCAGGAAAAGAACGAGAATATCGAAATCCTCACCAGAGTATGGAGTTATTTTCATGGCGCCTGTTTTTTCCGTGATCCTGTGAAGAGACGCGACCGCGCGTTTTGCTGTGTTCCTGTCCTTATATCTTTCAGACCTGTGATAATAGTCCGAAGGATTCGTTTCAGTTGTTCCAAGTACATATGCGCCCACTTCACAGCTCTGATTTTTTATGAGAAACGATTCGCCGAACCTGGCTCTCTGGATCAATTCACAGTACAGGAGAGGCGAGTCCACACCTTCCTCTCCGGTTAAAAGAATGCTTACTGGTTTGCCCCTGTCCATCAATGAGGGGATATGATGTAACATATATGTTAATTGTCATCTGAAGTAAAAGTTTTTTGTTAGAGATGACAATCATGAAGTGAGAATATGAACAGGTACTTGACAATTCTGACAGGTTTTATTCATGATTTTGCTGCAGGACTCTGGGTTTCGACTGTCCTGGTCGTCTATTTGCTCAACAGACAGGCAATCAAAAGCCCTGAACTTGCAGATGCTCTGTTACCTCTGAAAACAGATTTCTTTTACATCGGTCTTGTTTGCATCGCTGTTGTGTTTTTTACTGGCATGGGAAGAACTTTCACGTATATCGGAAATGTCTATGGCGAGAACGCTGAGATGTTAAGAAAAAGGATGCTCATTGCCAAGCACATACTGCTCTTTGTGATCTTCGGGAGCGGAACGTACTGGCAGTATACTATGGTATTCTAAAGCAGAGGCCTCGGATTGAAATATCAGAGGCATCTCGGGGCTGATGATCGAGAGTTTGTGATTCAAGCCTTAGCGAGGGCTGTATTCTCTCATCGCCTGAACAGCGTCTGCTGTGGCGACCCTGCCCGGCGCCGCTGAGCCAGAGGCATTCCTCCCTGCGCCTGGGGAGATGATGGCGTAGGCGCGGGTGATCCCCCGGGGTTGTATTTCAAAATCGTCTGGATGCAGGAGAGAGGGGGTGCTGAATTATGGCATCTTCAGGTGAACGTTTGCGACTGAAGTCGGGTATCAGCCTGGATGCATGATGGTTTTTGCCGTACGCCCATCATTTTAGCATTGTAATATAAAGGGGGGCTTGAGATAGGCATATCAGGCAGGCGAAGCTTCTATAGTTCTATTGATGTTTTGAATAATTCATCGCAAATCTTACATATCCCAAGAAATACTTCCGGGTCTTTTTTCATAATATTACTTCCTGTTCGTGAAGTATTCTTTCCTTCAAGAGAGGATGCAGTGAATTGTATGTGAGGACATCAACCTTCATGTTCAGCACCTCTTCAAGCTCTAATCTTAAGCCCACAAGATCAAGCAGGCTTTTTCTCCCTCTAAACTCAACGAGAATATCAATATCGTTTTCAGCTGTCAATTCTCCCCTCACAACCGAACCAAAAAGGGATGCGCGATTTACATCATTCCTCCTGAGTGCATTGATGATTCTATCTTTTATCTCGGCAATTTGCTCATTCATTTATGCAACCTTCCTTTGATGAGAAATGATGCTGATCATCATTCCATATTCGATTTGTTTTAGTTTCTTCAAAAATCACTATAGATTTTCACATCCAGAATAGCTATTTTTTCTTATACACATTCAATCCGACTTTAATTGCTTCTTTACCCGGGACAGATTGATTGCCTTCAGTTGAGGCGAGAATAATCGTTTTTCCTGATGATGAGGGTCCAAACTCTTTAGTTAAATCCACCTTGATTGTTAGGATATTTCCATCCACCGACATTTCAACGTTCTTCATACTTTTATTCTCCTTTTAGTGTTTATTTTTAATATAATCCCTCTATTTCACATATCTTACTTCTTTGGATTTCATTAACCTTTCCATACTGTTTTTAGAAGAATGAAAAAATGATTTAAATTTTTATGTGTGCATATCCGCCCCCATTTTAATAGAATCGTTTACGCCCCCACATTTAGCGCCCCAATCGTTATGCAGATTCGAGATGAACTAACAGATGCACAAAAAACCTATCGTGTTGAAGTCACACTATACCCCGTACGTGCATCATGCCTGCACATCCTGATTATAAACCTATTCCATCCAAAACAGCATGAAGTTCATACTAAACATCTCTCTTCCCACCTCCCTCCCTTCCTCAATCCCAAACAATCTCCTTCCCACCCTCCTCGAAATCTTTATCGAGCATAAAAGTATCTTCCCTCATGAAAATGAAAAAAGAAAAGCCCCAAAAAGGAAAGACTTCCAAAAGAGCAGAAAAAACTCCAGCTTCAAGATCAAAAATAATCCTCGTCATCATAGCTCTGGTTTCTCTCCCAGTCCTTGTCTATCTCCTCATCCCGCAGGGAAGCGACCAGTGGAGCGTGAGCAGTGACGGTATTCTCTCGTATCCTGAGAACAGGGGAAGGGTGGATGTCAGAGTGCTTAAGACCGAGTCTGGATCAGGCTATGCTCTGGAGACCATCTCCTTTCCAGCCAAAGACTACATCGTAGAAGGGCTTCTGCGAATACCTTCCTCACAGAAAAAAGTACCTGGTGTGGTGATCCTGCCCGGCGCCACTGTCCCGAAAGAGGGGACGCAGGGGCTTGCTCGGATCTTTTCAGAAATGGGATATGCAAGCCTGGGAATAGAGCAGAGAAATCGCGGCGGGGTAGACCCGGAATATGATTATAAGCTCTTCAGAGACGGAAAAGAGCCTGTGGAGCACAGGATGGTCTTTGATGCACTGCGGGCTGTGGATGTCCTGAAGCAGGATCCAAGGATCGATTCAGGAAGGATAGCCATTCTCGGAGAGAGCAATGGAGGACGATTTGCGATCATAGCTGCTGCGCTTGACCCTGATATCAGGGGCGTCATAGGTATCAGCACAAGCGGCTATGATACAGAGTCCAGTATCGCAGGCATCAGGGATGAAACCGCTGTCAGGTTTTTCCGTTCCATTGACCCTGAAACATACCTGGGATTGATCCCTCCCCGGCGGATCGTTATGATGCATTCGATAAACGACACCATAATCCCGCTGGATCTGGCGGAAAAGACCTTCAGAAAAGCAAAAGACCCAAAAAAGTTCTACAGTGTGACCACAGGAACCCATGGATTCAGCGAAGGCATGAAAGCGCCGCTTGAGGATGAGCTGAGACTTATGTTTCAGTGAGATCTTTATTTTATCACATCCACGAGCGCCACCCTTTCAAGCACAAGCTCAGGTATCCTGGTTTCTCCGACAGCTTCGATCTCTTCTTCTGTTATTCTGAAAACCTCCATCACAGCATTTCTTTTTGATCCATTGTATTCAAGCGTATGTCCTGGCTCTATTTCATTGAACTCTTCGCCTGCTGCAGAAATCTCCTCTTCATACCCTACAGCCACAAGCACGATGTTATTGTGACCTTCATGCACTCCAAGCCGCAATGCCCTGCTGATCTGGCGCGTGCCTGCCGCATAGATCATTATTTCTTTGGCAAGATCGTACGCTATATTTGAGCCTTTCCTGAATGAATTCATGGCTTTTTCCACCGCGAACATGATATGCTCTTTCCCTGCGATCTTATCCGCATCCAGCGCCTGTAAGGTTAAGTTCCTCTCTCTGCTTATTTTTTTGAGTTTCTGCAGAAATTCTTCAAGATCTTCTATGAATACAGAGCCTTCAAGTATTTGGATCATCGGGTTCTGAATGCTTTTTTTCATGAAAAAGATAACGATGTATGCGGCAGGAGCTTCTCAGAATACTTTGAAGCCACGCATGACTCTGTGCACTTCCCGCAGCGGACGCATCCTTCCAGGATCTTAAGCTCAGGTTCTATGACGATCGCCTGTGATTTACATACTTTCAGACATACTCCGCACCCTGTGCATTTTTTCAGCCTTATCAGTTGCTTTGCAGTATTCTCAAAGATCGACGATGCTTCATCCCTGCCAGGAGCATTGATCGAGATATGCCCTGATGAGAAGATCTTGACGCTTGAGGTCTTCGTCCTGATCAGCAGCACTCCGAGATCTTCGGAGAAAACGCTTTCGCCCAGGATATTTGTGATATCCTTTATCTTATCAGGCAAAAGCCCTGTAACCCTGCCTTCCATCGTGTAGCCCCCTGTCCTGCAGGGAGAGATCCCGCCAGTGATCGCGATCCCGAAATCATGTTCTCTGGCTTCCGGTTCTGTATTTATTTTCAGTTCCTCTGCCAGGCGCTTCATCTTCGGAGGCAGTGCTTTCCAGCGCCAGAAGCCGTGTTTTATGAATTCATCGCTCAACCCGCTCTCTTTTGCCCATTCCATGAGATACTCATTCCAGCGGGCGAAAAGCTCAGGATGCAGCTCCCTGAACCTGCAGAACTCAGCGCTCAGTTCAGCAGGGCAGAGCCAGCATCCCACGCGCTCGAAACCGAGATCGTACAAAGGATTAAACTCAAGTTTTCTGTAAAATATATAGAGCCACACTTCGATAGCGCGCCAGTTTCGAATCGGGAAGACGCTCACCTGTCCGGGAATGAAGGGGTTCTCTTCTTTAGGTGCTATCCTTGAGCGGTTGAATGACTCATATTTTCTTTTTCCATCTATTGTGATGCATTTTCTCCCTCCGCGTGTGCAGTCTTCCATGACCGTATTTATCGGCGCAAGCTTGCACACCTTGCAGCACCACCTGAAGTCTTTTGCAGGAGGTCCAAAATTCATGAGATTATTCCAGAAAGCCTCTTTTGCCTCGACCTCGATCAGGTCAATATCATTTATTTTGCAGAATCTTCTCACGAACTCCACAGTCTCAGGGAATTCGATACCTGTATTTGCAAAGAACACTTTCAATGGTGTTTTCAAAGCGCTTTTTGTAAGGTCAAGTGCTGCAAGACTGTCCTTCCCGCCGCTGAAAGAAACGTATACAGGGGAATCTTTGAAATCTTTCTGGCCTGAAATTCCGCCGATAGTGTTCACAGCATCCTTAACAAGCCTCTTCATATGGGGCGCGTTCGCCCGGATCACCTCCTCAGGCGATGGGTTTCTTGAATGGAACGTTAAATCTCTGGAGTCTATCTTCCGTATTTTCAGTGCGTGACCCGGTCTTTGCAGTTCGCTGTGATCCCTGTATGATACACCAAACCCTTTCAGGTTCTTGCTTGCCACAAGTACGGTGTCGCCTTTCTTGATGTCATTCGAGCATTCAAGCACTTCGCCTCCATCTATCGTTTTTCCGCTCAGATGCCGCCCATGCGAGAAAATCCTGACAAGCTTTCTGCTGATACCCGAATCTATGAGCGCGATCGCACCTTCGATCATCAGCTCCAGCTTGAAATCGAGTTCTTTCATATCAAATCTCAATATCCCGAAAACAAGACCATCAACCAGTATCTCATCTGTCTTATCATCGCCGGGGATCTTATTCAGAAGTATGAGTTTTCCTGCAAGCGGATTTGCGCAGAATAGGCTCATCATCAGTTCATTGATCTTCTCTTTCTCATAGGTTGAAGAGAAGCGCACATCGCCTGGCAAAGAAAGCTCAAGCTGGGAGCCTTTTTCATGGCATATACCGCATTCTTCATCCAGCAGCGGAACATTGCATTTACTGCACCAGAAGAGAAGACTTTTCTCAAGCTCGAAGCGCTGTGTGGCTTTCATGAATGTAAAATGCTCTACATCAGAGCAGCAGTAATATAAAGCTACCTTTTCGAATAATATTTATCGAAAGCATGAGAATTAAAGCTTATGGTCTATGTTACAGGTTTTAAGTGTTTCCGCTGTGCAAGAAAATATAAACCGCAGGAGATCGAAAAGCTGCCCATACCAAGATGCAGCAATTGCGGATCTGCTCTTGACGCTGTATATGATTACACCTCCATACAGAAGATCATACTGCGCGACGACTTCATGCGCAATAAGCCCAATCACTGGAAGTACTGGGCATTCATGCCTGTGAAGGATCTCTCCAAGATCATAACCATGGGAGAAGGAGGGACACCTCTTCTCGATAACAGGAAGCTTTACAAAACCGGAAGAATGCTCATAAAATATGAAGCTGCAAACCCCACAGGCTCTTTTAAAGACAGGGGTTCATCCCTCGAGATCACAAAAGCGCTTGAGTTCGGCAAGAATAAGGTCGCACTTGCCTCAACAGGAAACATGGGTGCATCTGTAGCTGCGTATGCGGCTTTTGCTGGTCTTGAGTGCAGAGTGTTCATCCCTGATTTCGTTGGAGTGGAAAAGATCAGACAGATAAAAGCCTATGGTGCAGAAACGATATCAGTTGATGGAGATTACTCGATCGCAATGAAGAGGGCAGAAGATTATGTTGTTTCTCACGGTGACTCATTTTTAACAGGTGATTATCCCTGGCGCAGCGAAGGAACAAAGACCATCGGTTTCGAGATTGCAGACCAGCTTTACTGGCACATCCCTGACCACGTCGTCGTACCTGTGGGCAACGGCACGCTGATATCGAGTATTTTTGAGGCGTTCAGGGAACTTACGCTTGTCGGGATCACGGACAGGATACCCCGCATAATAGCAGTGCAGGTCGAGAACTGCGATCCTGTGGTGCATGCATGGGAGAGTGATCTCGGTGAGGTGATGCCTGTGAGCAATCCCAGGACAATAGCCACTGCAATAGCATGCGGCGACCCCATTGACGGGATCGCCGCTCTCAGGGCGATCAGGGAGTCAGGCGGCGAGGCACTGCGCGTAAGCGACGAGGAAACGCTTGATGCCAGGGACAGGCTTGCTCGAAATGGGATCTTTGTTGAACCGAGCGGCGCAGTCGCATATGCAGGAGTTATGAAAAAGAAGTTAGAAGGCACGATCGTGTGCCTTGCCACAGGGCATGGATTGAAGGACATGTATGGAATAACCTGAACCCATTAAGATAAATAGTTTAATTGCCAACGAAGAACCATGCCCCACTATCTCGGCGAGTTGCTCCTGTACTGGTGCACTTCCTGCGACCTCCCGATACTCGGAAAAACCTGCGCCTGCGGAGCATCCACGCAGAAGATCGATATAACTCCTCCAGGCGATATCAGACCTGCATTTCAGTATGATATTGACCTGATAAATAGAACCACAGAGAAGCAGTTCGGTATAAAGCTCATCCCCCGGGGTGTCCCTGTGGTACTGAACAAGGCGCCGTATGAGGACAGGATGGATGAGGTGATATTCCACGGCACTGTCATGGGATCTCTGCGTTTTGAGCTTGACAGGATGGACTGGGTGTTCATCCCCAGGCTTGAGGGAGCAAAGCGTCTGCTCGGTAATAAAAAATGGATCATCGTGGATCAGGGTGCGGTTGAATATATCTTGAAAGGAGCTTCAGTGCTTGCGCCTGGAGTCATTGATGCTGAACCCGGTATAGTGGAGGACGACGAGGTCATAGTAATTTCGCCAAAGAAAATGGTAATAGCAACGGGCAGGGCGCGGATGAACGCAGGGAGGATGCTGACGCATGAGAAAGGACTTGCAGTGAAGACCCGCTGGAACGGACATGTGGATGAAAAACAGCTCCAGGAACAGAAAAGAACATGGAGCGATGCAGTGGATGCGAACAGGCACATATTGAAGAAGATAGAGGAAAAAGCCCACAGGTTCATAAGAAACGTGGCTGAGACAACAGGTAAGCCTGTGACAGTCTCATACTCAGGCGGAAAGGACAGCCTTGCAACCCTGCTTCTTGTTCGCGATGTACTGGATCCAGAAATTCTCTTTGCAGATACAGGTCTTGAGTTCCCTGAGACCCTGGACAATGTGAATCTGACAGCAAGGGAGCTTGATTTGCCTCTCAAGCTCCAATCTTCAGGCGATGCGTTCTGGCAGTCAATCAACAACTTCGGACCTCCGACCGTAGAGGCGCGGTGGTGCTGCAAGGTATGCAAGCTCGGAGCGATAGCCCGGGTGATAGAGAACAACTATGAGAACGGGTGCCTCACGTTCATCGGGCAGAGAAAATACGAAAGCGAGATTAGGGCTAACAGCGAACATATCTGGAGGAACCCGTGGGTGGGAAACCAGATCGGAGCCACCCCTATCCAGAACTGGACAGCAATGCACGTATGGCTCTACCTTTTCTGGAAGAAAGCGAAATACAATCCCCTGTATGAACAGGGTTTTGACAGGATAGGATGCTGGCTCTGCCCTTCGGCAAGCATGGCAGATTTCCAGCGCCTCCGGGAAATCCATCCTGAATTGAGTGAAAAGCTTGAGAACTACCTCAAAGAATACGCATCCTGCAGCGGATTACCGCAAGAATGGGCGACCATGGGTCTCTGGCGCTGGCAGGTGCTTCCAAAGTCCATCAAGGCTATAGCGGAAAAAAAGGGGATCAATGTTGTCCCTGGATCTGAGAAAAAACCCCTCAAATTCACCATGACCTCAGGATACAGGCCGTGCAGATCAGGCGGAATGACTGCTGAGGGCAGTTTTGGCACACCGCTTGCTCTTCCTTCTATCGAAGTGACAGGCTTATTGAGGGTGATCGGAAATACCAGTTCCATCGATGGCATGATCCTTGCACAGGACGGTGAGAGAACTGTGCATGTATATGCAAGCGGCACTGTAGTAGCAAGAGGCAGGGATGAAGAGAATGCGAAAGAGATGATCGGACTTGCAGAAAAGACGATAAGGCGCGCGCTGTCATGCACTGGATGCGGCCTGTGTACCGGCCAGTGCGCATCCCATGCGATCAGGATCAACGGAACTGTAAACGTAAATGATTGCCAAAAAACCTTTCAAGTAACCCGCGTTTGAACTTGATGCCGTTTATGAAGATCTGCGCTCCCTGGGTTTTTGAGATCTTATTTCTGCTTTGCTGACATTTTCAATCTGTGCTATGATATCTTCAAATTTCATGGATCAAACCTCTTTCATATTGCATTTAAATCTTTTCTTTTCATACTCTGGAGACGGTTTTTCTATTTGCTAAATTACAACAAAAAATATTTATAGAACTACAAACATTAAGAATCATCCTTACGTCTGGAGGTAATTTATTATGACAGGGCAATTAACAGGACAGCCTATCATTGTTTTGGATAAAGATAAAACACGCACTCAGGGAAGAGATGCACTCGGATTCAATATCACAGCAGCAAAGGCTATAGCAGATGCTGTGCGCACAACACTGGGTCCAAAAGGCATGGACAAGATGCTTGTGAATCCCGTAGGCGACATGGTGATCACGAACGACGGAGCGACCATTCTTCAGGAGATGGATATAAAGCATCCTGCTGCCAAGATGATGGTGGAGATAGCCAGGACTCAGGAAGATAAAGCGGGCGACGGCACAACAAGTGCGGTCGTGCTTGCAGGAGAACTTCTCAATAAAGCACGGGTACTGGTAGAACAGGATGTGCATCCCACCACTATCACACGGGGTTATAGCCTTGCCCAGGAAAAGGCGCTTGAGATTCTCGATGAGCTGGCAATAGACGCATCGGATGATGTTCTTGAGAACATTGCAAGGACCGCGCTAACAGGAAAAAGTGCGGACATGGCGCTTGAGCCTCTGGTCCAGCTGAGCGTTAAAGCTGCTCAGTCGATCAAGGAGAGCGGCAGGGTGAACGTGAAGGAAAACATCAATATCCTGCACCAGCGCGGCGGAAGTATGAAGGATACCAAATTCATCAGAGGGCTTGTCATCGATAGGGCAAGGGCGCATAAGAACATGCCAAAGAAAGTTGAGAACGCGAGAATTGCGGTTCTTGATACCGGCATAGAGGTCGAAAAAACAAAGACCCAATCAAAGATCCAGATCTTAACTCCAGAGCTGCTCTCAGAGGCAAGGCTTGAAGAGGGCAGGCTTGTTGAGGAGAAAGTGGAGGCACTTGCAAAGAGCGGGGCAAATGTGGTATTCACAGAAAAGGGAATAGATGATGCAGGGATGCATTACCTTGCAAAGAAAGGTATCTTTGCAGTTCGAAGATGCAAGGATGAAGAGATCAAGAAAGTGGTTAAGGCAACAGGAGCACGTATCGTCTCCAAGCTGGATGGGGTGGAAGAGGAAGATCTGGGGAGAGCCGATGTTGTGGAAGAGCGCGGCGTAGGAAATTACAAGATGATCTATATCGAGGGATGCGAGAACCCGAAGGCAATATCCATCCTGATCTACAGCGGTGCTGAGCATGTGGCTGATGAGGTGGAGAGAGGACTTGATGATGCGCTGCGGGTTGTTGGCGATGTCATCGAGGATGGAAAGATAGTTGCAGGAGGAGGCTCGCCTGAGATAGAGCTTGCAATGAGGCTGCGGAGTTATGCAACTTCACTTGGAGGCAGGGAGCAGCTTGCTGTTATTGCGTATGCAGATGCACTTGAAGAAATACCGAAAGGTATAGCCGAGAATGCCGGTCTTGATGCAATCAGTATAATAGCGGATCTGAGAAACATGCACAACAACGGCGTCAGGACTGCAGGTATCAACGTCTCCACAGGCAAATCCCAGGATATGCTCGAGCTGGGGGTCATCGAACCCCTTCGTGTAAAGACACAGATCATAAAATCAGCTACCGATGCCGCAAACATGATACTTCGAGTGGATGATATACTCATGGCAAAAGAAACAGGCATGATGGATGTCAGGCCTGAGCATACTGCGGATTATTACGATGGGATCTCACCCCCTGATATGGGAGAAGAGAACTGATATTTGATAAAATTCAGTCTTCCAGGTGGTATGGATGAGCGTGTCCTGCGTTATTTAAGATCCAGTTCACGGAGTTTTTTAATGAAAAGTGATGATGAAGAAGCAAGCAAAGTAGAAAAGCAAATCGAGGAGAAAGAAAGCAAGCCACCTGGAATAAAAGAAATCGAAACAATCGAGCACCATGAAAAAGAGCTTCTAAAGGAGTTGGAGGCGAAAAAAAGACAGCTCGACGAGGAAA
>JAPZAV010000106.1 GCA_027460465.1 Candidatus Methanoperedens sp.
TCGGACTTGGAGGAGCTCTCATATACACCCCGCTTTTCTACTGGACAGGTCTGCCTCTTCTCGTAGCCATCCCGATGGCACTTCTCCTGAATGCGATCACCACGATCTCTGCCTCCACGACCTATCTGAAGCAAAAGCTTGTTGAGACAGGGATTGCTTACCCTGTGATTGCCACAGCGATCCCTGGTGCACTTGCTGGTTCGTACCTGGCGCGCAGGGTGGATGCGGACTTCCTGATCCTGCTGCTTTCTGTGATTCTTGTACTTGCAAGCATCAGGATGCTTTTTTTCAGCAGCATCGGTTATACGGTCAGCATGGATGAAAAAGGCAAGACAGCACTGGGCGTGGTAATGGGTTTCTTAATCGGGATCGCTTCAGCGATGGTTGGTCTGGGCGGAGGCACTTTTATCGTTCCCCTCCTTTTGGTCATGGGGTATGAAACTAAAAGAACAATGGCAACTTCCTCGTTCATAATCACCTACATCGCACTCGCAGGTTTCGTGGGTCATCTGAGTCTGGGGCAGCAGGAGCTTGATATAACCATGCTTTTGTTCGCAGGCGCCGCAGCGTTTGCGGGCGCGCAGATCGGTTCAAGGCTGATCTTCAACCGGACATCGTCAAGGACGATCGAAAGGATCTTCGCGATCGTGCTGCTGCTAATTGTGATTAAACTGCTTTACGGTCTGATATGATATCATTCCAGCTTTATCAGATCCTTAAAATCAATTATTGTAGAGATCGGATGTGTATCGACTTTAATCCCCATCTCTTCCACTGCAGCCATGCCGTTCACTCCTGCAATTGCAACAACCCCGACCTTCCCGTTCTCAACAGGAGCGCCGAGCACCTGCTTTCCAGGTTTCCCTATTTCTGCTATTCCTCCTATCCTTGAATCCATGATGGATTGAAGCACCTTTTCAGCCTCGGGAAGTGCTGACGCCGGGATCTCGCGCAGATTGGCAAGAAGCCTGCCTGATCCAGTGTCCACAGCCGCAAGTACCCGGGTCAATTTCTTAGATATAAAGATGCGCATCGGGTCTATGGTAGTGCCTGTGTAGAAGATGAGATCTTCAAAATGCACAGGCACCCTGTCTTTCACCTCAAGTATGCCACCGTATTTTGTATTGACAGGTATGCCGTTTTTCATCAGGATCCCATCGATCGTGATGCTGCACATGGTGGCAATTCCTATTTTGCCCTCAGGGACCTTAAGATCAGAAGTGACAGTGCCCTCTTCAAATAATTTGATGTACGGGCTGATGGAATATCCGTTGTTCACCACGCGCCTGAGTATCTCCATCGCTTTATCAAAATCGTATTTATCAATGATCGAAGTATTGATTATGACCTTACCCTGCCCCTTTCTCAGGTCAAACGTGGTATCGTAGATGAATTTCTCTATCCTTGTAATGATGAAACCAAGCCTGTCCCCTACAAGTGCGCTGTTGAGCTCATGAACTCCCCTCTCTGTGATCACCCTGCCATCATACCCCTGGCGCTTGGTAAGCCCCCGTTCATCCAGGATGCGGAGATGATAGCGGACACCGCGCTCTCCGATCGGGTATCCTCGCTCGTTCATCCTGTCTGCTATTAGTCTTGCCCCTATGGGCTCATGGTTCTCATAGAGTATCCTGAGTATCTCTATGAGCTTTCTCTGCACCTGTGAATCTATGGTCGTTGTTGTCATCTTATACTGTATTCAGGTAGCGGTTAAGCTCCCAGTCATGGACGCTTATCCTGTAAGCATCCCATTCGGCTCTTCCAAGCCTCATGAAATCCTTATATACATGTTCTCCGAGTGCATCCTGTATAATACTATCGGTTTCAAGGTAATCCAGCGCATCCTTAAGGCTGCCGGGGAGCGATTCTATTCCCATATTCCTTCGTCCATCTTCGTTGAGATGGAACAGGTTAAGCGTGGTGGGTTCTCCGGGGTCTATCTGGTTATCCACACCGTCGAGTCCTGACATGAGGATTACAGCGAACGCAAGATATGGATTACATGAAGGATCAGGGCTTCGAAGCTCGATACGCGTGCTCATTCCCCTTGCAGCAGGAATACGCATGAGCGATGAGCGGTTTGCACCTGACCACGCGATATAGACCGGGGCTTCATAGCCAGGGACTATCCTCTTGTAGCTGTTCACGATCGGATTGGTCACTGCAGTAAATGATTTCACGTGTCTCTTCAATCCACCGATGAAATAGCGCAGTGTATCGCTGATCTCCATCTCCTTTGACTCATCATAGAAAGCGTTCCCGTTCCCTTTGAAGAGTGAGATATTGGTGTGCATACCAGAGCCGTTTATACCGAAGATCGGCTTCGGCATAAAGGATACATGAAGATTGTTCTGGAGTGCGATCGTCCTTGTAACGAACTTGAATGTTATTACGTTATCTGCTGTGGTTAATGCATCAGCGTACTTGAAATCTATCTCATGCTGACCTTCTGAGACTTCATGATGCGAAGCCTCGATATTGAATCCAAGATTCTCGAGGGCAAGAACCATGTTCTGACGGATCTCCTCCGCACGGTCAATGGGCGGGAAATCGAAATAGCCTCCAAAGTCATGAGGCCTGTTCGTGGCCTGCCCGTTACTTTTTTCAAAAAGGAAAAATTCGATCTCTGGACCGGTGTTCATAACGAAGCCACGTCTGGCAGCTTCCTGGATTGCCCTTTTTAAGACGTAGCGCGGGTCTCCTTCAAAAGGCTTGCCGTTCGGCTTATAAACATCGCATATTATCCTTGCGGCTTTGCCCCCGCTCACATCCCATGGAAGGATCCTGTAGGTGTTGATATCAGGTTTCAGCACCATATCGGATTCCTCGATCCTGACAAAACCCTCTATCGAAGACCCGTCAAAGGATATGCCTGATTTCAATGCTTTTTCTGCCTGGGATACAGGGATGCCGACGTTCTTGACCAGCCCCCCTATATCTACGAACTGCAGCCTTAAAAATCGTACCTGGTTTTCTTCTATGGATCTTAATACATCCTCGTTTGTTTCTATCATATTCGATCACTGATTTCAACCACTGTTATTATGAACTTAGTTAATAAATCATTCGAAGAAAAGGAATCATTCCAGCATACTTGAATGCAGGCTGGAATGATTGGAATTAGATATCAAAATACTGGTAGAATTCAAACGGCGTTGGTCTGATCGAGTTCTGCTTGTACTCTTCTGTCTTGAGCTCTATCCACGTATCGATTGCATCTTTCGGAAATATCGGCTCAAGGAACTTCCTGTCCGTTTCCAGATCATCAAGCGCCTCTTTGAGCGAGCCCGGGCATTCCTTGATCCCCATCTGTTTTCTTCGCTCAGGCGTGAGGTGGTAGATATTCTCATCGCACGGGTCTCCTGGATCCATCTTTTTCTTTATGCCGTCCAGACCTGCTGCTGTGAGTGCAGCAAACGCGTAATATATGTTACAGCTTGTGTCCGGAGGTCGAAACTCGATCCTCTTCGGGGCTTCCTTGCCCTTATCATACACAGGCACCCTGATGCTCGCTGATCTGTTGCGCTTGCTCCATGCAATATAAACCGGGGCTTCGTACCCTGGCACAAGCCTCTTGTACGAGTTCGTGGTCGGGGAAGTGATGGCACAGAGCGCCCTTGAATGCTCCATGAGCCCTCCTATATAGTACCTGCAGGTCTGCGATATCTCGGCATACTCGTCATCAGGATCGTAGAAGGTGTTTCGAGAAGAACCATTCATACCCTTCCAGAGCGACTGATGAATGTGCATTCCTGAGGCATTGTCTCCAAAGATGGGTTTTGGCATGAAGGTAGCCACCATTTTCATGTTGTATGCCACGTTCTTGACCACGTTCTTGTATGTGAGCACGTTGTCTGCCATTCTCGTAAGAGCATCGTACTTCATGTCTATCTCGCACTGTCCTGCGGTCGCCACCTCATGGTGATGTGCGTCGCATTTTATGTTGAAGTAGTCGTATAGATTTCCTGTTATCTCGTTCCTGAGATCAAAGAGCGTGTCCTGAGGAGGCGCGGGATAGTAGCCTTCCTTGAACCTGATCGGGTGGTTGATACCGCTCGTGTGCGACCACGGCGCCTCTTTTGATTCAATCTCATAGCCTGTACCAGACCAGGCATCGCGCGCTGTGGAAAAGCTGGGAAGCAGCTTGAACGAATCGAACACGAAGAACTCAAGCTCTGGTCCCCAGTATGAGACATCGAAACCTGCCTTTTTCACAGCCTCTTCTGCTTTCTGTGCTATGTACCTGGGATCGCGGGAGAAGCGAGGACCTCCAAAGGCATCGTAAAGGTCGCATATCATGCGCAGGGTCCTGTGGGGAGTATTATCTGTCCAGGGCAGGATTGCGCAGGTATCAGGGTCAGGGAACATCCTCATGTCGGATTCAAAAATCGACTTGAATCCTTTGATCGAAGAACCGTCAAGCTTTCCTATACCGTCTGTGAAGTCCTCTTCTTTCATCATGTATGAAGGGATTGTTATGTGCTGTATGTATCCAGGTATGTCCATGAACTGCAGGTCTACCCATTTTACATTTTTCTCCTTTATGAATTCCAGAAGTTTTTCTGGTGTTGTCATCATCCGATCTCCTGTAAAGTTTATGGTCTCAGCAGATCCTTCTCTGAATTCGCAGCAGATTCGCAATCTTGTTCTTGAACCAACTGTTTACAATGTTTTATTCCCAACTTGAGAGGCGATTCCGATAAAGGATATGAGAGACCGACTATAAGCTACCGTTTACCTACTTAAATACTTTTCTATTAAGCCTGTTTAGGCACAGGCTCTGGCAGGATAAAAAAACCTTTAATCTTAAATTCCTTTTAAGACCTCATGGAGATAAGATTATCCCGCCCGTGCGTTGAAGACACCACGCGGTTTATTGCAGAATGCCATCTCGGGAAAAGAGTAATGATCGAGAAACTGTGCGATATTCTTCGAAGCATTGACGCAAAAGAGCTCAGGTGTTCAGTCAGACTCGGTGTCGCGCGTTTTGAACATGAAGGAAGAAGTGTGATGATATACCAGAGCGGGCGCGTGGATATTCGAAAAATCCAAAGCACTGATGAAGCAAGAGATGTGATGGGAGAGATAGCTGATATGGTAAAAGAGGCGCTCAGCGATATATCCTTTTAGAAAATTCGCCCATTGTATAATTTGTTTTTTCGACAAAGGACTGCATTTTTTTCTCAAGGCTTTCTTCCACGCCCTTGATATTTATCCTTATTGATCGCTCTTTTGCCTCAATCGCTTCTTCTATCATCCGCAGTCTCATGTCTATCAGCAAGATCATGGCTGCGAGCGAACCTGCAAGAAGCATGGCAGATATGACAATAATAGTATCGGAATCACCAAGCCTTGTCAGCCATTTGTTCGTCAATATTATCGAAGATAATATCATCACAGCAGCCAGCCCGATGTCCTTTATGTCCATTTATCCACCTCTCGAATGTTATAACAGTAATACTTTTGAATATATATAGATTTAGGATTGGATGGCTTTGGGACAATATTATTCCGTAGACAATCCCAATACAATACAATCTTCTTTTGAGAGCTCAACTACCCGAATATGATACTGTGCAGATTGTTTCTCCAAAAATTCTATTACTTGGCTAGCTTCTTCACTTTTCACA
>JAPZAV010000107.1 GCA_027460465.1 Candidatus Methanoperedens sp.
TTGATCCCAGAAAAGAAACTGAATCCAAGTTGAAACTTGTTGCTCATGATATCAGAAGAATTGGCTACATTGAGGTTTTAGATGGCATAACACCTCATTGGCCAAGGAAAGGGGTTTAGGGGAATATTGTCCCAAAGCCTGATTATAGTTATATTATCATATCATTGATCAATTCAGTCTCCCTGATTATTTAATAAATATAGTATCACATGATAATAAATGTAATCCTTATTTTGAACATCATCTGCACTTGAGTGATCATTATCGGGAAGATTCAATTCATGTAAAAGCGGTTAAATACAAAGAGCTTAATGTAAGCACATCATCCTGGAGGTTTAATTGCAACCAGTCGTAAATATAGGCATCGTAGGACATGTTGACCACGGAAAAACCACGCTCGTAAAAGCGCTTTCAGGTGTCTGGACAGATAGGCACAGCGAAGAAATAAAAAGAGGTATATCCATCAGGCTCGGTTATGCGGATATCGTGCTGAGAAAATGTCCAAATTGCGCTGTACCAGAGGCTTATACTTCAAAGGAAATATGTGAAAAATGCGGGGCAAAAACAGAAGTCATGCGCACCATCTCTTTTGTAGATTCGCCAGGGCATGAGACATTGATGGCAACCATGCTTTCAGGTGCTGCACTCATGGACGGAGCCCTGCTCGTCATAGCTGCAAATGAACAGTGTCCACAGCCGCAGACAAAGGAACATCTGATGGCTCTGAACATCATAGGGATAGAAAACATCGTGATCATCCAGAACAAGATAGATATCGTCCCGCGCGAGAAGATCCTGGAGAATTATAAGCAGATTAAAGCCTTCGTGAAAGGGACTGTGGCAGAGAACGCGCCCGTGATTCCAGTCTCGGCCCAGCAGAATGCCAATATCGACCTCGTGATCGAAGCCATTGAAAAATACATTCCCACGCCAGAGCGGGATTTAGAAAAGCCGCCTCTGATGTTCGTTGCACGGTCGTTCGATGTGAACAAACCAGGGACCCTGCCTGATAAGCTCCAGGGAGGCGTCATTGGCGGGAGTTTAAATTGTGGACGTCTGCGTGCAGGGGAGGAATTAGAGCTTCGTCCTGGCAGAAAAGTCGAAGCTGGAGGGGCTGTCAAGTGGGTGCCGATAAGGACAACCGTCACAAAGATAATTGCAGGTGGAGAGGAGGTAGAAGAAGCAAGACCTGGAGGTCTCATTGGTGTCGGAACAAAACTTGATCCTTTTCTGACAAAAAGCGATGCCCTCGTAGGTCAGGTCGCGGGGATTCCAGGGAAGATTCCACCAACCATCGAAGGCTTTGTCATGGAGATAAAGCTCCTTCCGCGGGTCGTGGGAGTGAGCGATGAGTATAAAGTCGAACCGATACGTTCAAATGAACCATTGATGCTGAACGTCGGAACAGCGACCACAATAGGTGTTGTTACAAGTGCGCGAGGGAACGAAGCAGAGGTCAAACTCAAAAGACCTGTATGCGCTGAAAAAGGGGCAGCGATCGCGATCAGCAGGCGGGTAGGAGCAAGGTGGCGGCTTATCGGTTCAGGCATATTGAAAGAAACCTAGATGAAAAAGAAAGTCATCATTGATACCAACGGGCTGATGATTCCGGGGCAATTTGGTGTAGATATTTTTCTGGAACTGGAACGACTCGGGTTTGATACCTTCATTGTCCTGAGAGCAGCGTTGAGAGAATTGGAAAAAATAAGTTCAGAAGGGCGGGGCAAAGACAGGACTGCGGCAAGAATCGCATTATCGCTTGTGGACAGGTGCACTGTGATTGATGAAAACGGGGTCGTGGATGATATTATTGTGGATATGGCAGTCAAAATGAATGCTGCATGTCTTACCAATGATATCGAATTAAAGAAAAGATTATGTAGTAAGGGAGTCACTATTGTACACCTTCGTGATAAGACCCATTTAAGTGCATAACATCTTTTATTAAGAGGATTCAAATGTATAAAAAAATGAGATTGGCAGACACGGTAAGAATTGCACCAGAATTACTTGGTGACCCCGTAGAGGGTGCAGTCAAGCTCGCTTTGCGCGATAAACTTGAAGGACTGGTGGACAAGAACATAGGAGCTATTGTGGTGATAATTGATGTGATAGAAGTTGGAGAAGGACATATATTAGCAGGGGATGCAGGAGTGTATTATGACACTGTTTTTGATGCAATCACATTTATGCCTGAGATGCAGGAGATCATCGAGGGTGTTGTTCTGGAAGTCGTCGAATTTGGAATATTCGTGGGCATAGGACCTCTTGACGGTCTCGTGCATGTGAGCCAGCTCACAGATGAATATGTCAGCTATGATGAAAAGAATTCAAGATTGATAACACGGGAATCAGGCAGATCCATAACTGTAGGAGACCGTATCAGAGCGAGAATAGTAGCGGTCAGCCTGAATGAGCGCGAGCCCAGGGATAGCAAGATCGGGTTCACCATGCGCCAGCATGCACTGGGTAAAATCGAATGGCTTGAAGAGGCACGTAAACCGAAAGAGAGCGGCGAAGAAAAAGAATCGAAGCCAAAGAAGAAAAAGAAAGAGGAAAAGAAGGAAGAGAAGAAACAGGAAGATTCTAAACCAGAGGGCGCATAATGGCAGAGAATGTTTGCAAGGAATGTCATAGAATAGTGAGCGGACAGGTCTGTGAGGCATGCAATTCAACATCCTTCACCACTGACTGGAGCGGTTATGTTGTAATAATCGACCCTGAAAAATCGCAGATTGCAAAAAAGCTTGGGGTAAAACTGCCGGGAAAGTATGCATTGAAGGTGCGATAGCTTGAAAAAATACTGTCTCCCGAAAGAATTGAGAGACGAGCTCAGAAAATCATACGGTGAGCTTTTTTCCGGAGATGGTGTGGAAACCGCACGGAATATCATTAAGAGCTTAAATAATCCAGGTAAAATAATTTCTGTGGGAGACATCGTGACATTCAATCTCATCGAGGCAGGACTGGTCCCGAATATATCCCTTGTTGATCACAGGACCAAACGCGTCCAGGCGTCGGATAAGATCATGCACGGTACAAAGCACCCGAGATTCAGGACTGTTATGGTTGAAAATCCACCGGGTACGATAACTGAGGGGCTTTTGCAGGAGATATCAAAAGCCTTGCTGTCTGACAATCCAGTGAGGATATTCGTAAAAGGGGAAGAGGATCTGGCAGCGCTCCCGGCGATTACCATGTCGCCTGTATCATCAGTAGTTATATATGGGTTGCCAGACGAAGGAGCGGTGCTGGTCAGAGTGACCGAACAGAAGAAAAAGGAGATACAATCATTGCTTGATAAAATGGAATGCAAGGAGGAAAAATAATGGAACTCCAGATCATAGAAGATAAGACAAATCCGCAGTTGAAAAGGAGAGAAGTCTCATTAAAGATTCAAAATAGAGGAACTCCCTCGAGAATAGATGTCAAGAATAAACTCGCTGCTCTTGCCAATTCCAGGCCTGAGCTGATAGTCATCGAGAAGCTCACGACCGAGTTCGGGAAGCAGGAGACCCTCGGAACTGCCAGTATCTATGAGAAAGAGGAGCGTTTGAAACAACTGGCACATAAGCACCTCATTACAAGGGATGCACCAAAGCCAGTAGAGGAGAAACCTGGTGAAGCAGCACCTGCCAGAAAAGAAGAGCCAAAGTCAGAACCCAAAGCTGAAGAAAAAAAGGAAGATGAGAAGAAGTGATTTCAATGGCAGTGCATAAATTCTATGAAGTGAGCGGGAGTAAAGTGAAAAAGATCAAACAGTCATGCCCCAGGTGCGGTCCAGGGGTGTTCCTTGCAGAGCATAAGAACCGCACATCCTGCGGAAGGTGCGGCTACACAGAGTTCAGGAAATAAATAGTTTTAATAGCAATCGGATCGAGTATAGCGATACCATTTGATTGGTCTCTTAGAGATGAATCAACCTCTCAGGGCTTATCAAAACAAGGGGCTGTGGCCTAGTCCGGCATGGCGACGGGCTCCAGCGGAATAAAACCCTGGAATTAATTCCGGGGTATACAGGGTGTTATGATGAGCAACAGGTCTCCCGAGCAAACCGGACGCGGTGAGCAGTGAGGAACCGTTGGAGCACTGAACGTGCTTTGACCCTGATGAAAACCCCGTATTGAAATACGGAGAATGATCCAGAGGTCTGGAAGCTAAAATCCTGGCGTTTTCGGAGAGACCCGTCGATCGTGAGTTCAAATCTCACCAGCCCCATATTATACAACAACCTATAACGTATTTAAGTGCAGATACATTGTTGTCCTCCTAGCAATACTCCATCAATCCCAATTTTGCATCCTGAGTATGCCGCAGCGCCCGCACTGATGGGGTTGGCTTTTTTCCCTCAGTTTTTGCTTAAACTTAAACTACAGATTTTTATATATGTATTACATAACAGTATATATGTTCTAACATAGGTGATATCTTCATGGATAAAGTAGAAATTTTTTCCGTCCCCAATATTACATTTTCTGATGGAACTGAGTTTAGGGAGTACCTAGTTAGAAATTATGATGCCTCACAAGTTGATCATGAGTTAACGATTATTGTAGGGATAACTAAACATCCTTCCAATATTGAATTTTTCGAAGCGCTTCAATCCTTTGGATTCTCAGTTAAACGAACTCTTGGCTCAGTATATCATATGGAATATAATCTTGAGGAAGGAGCCCTTGAATGCTATGTAACTCATGATAATGAAACGGGAGTAGTAGTATTTTATACTAACTTTAGGAAGACCGAAGAAATCCCTAAGATTCGTGATTTTTTGAAATTTGATAAAAATACTTATTATTTGTTTTTCAAGCCTCTCCTAATGAAGCAGATATCTGAAAAATTGATGGAAAATTACCAAGATCTTGAGATACATGAATTCACAGCTCGTAGGTCCCCACGATCTCGCTTCGAGGCACGGATCAGACCAGAGTATAGACGAACAATAAGCTATTGGGGAGATGATGGAAGAGAAACACTTCAAGAATTAGAGTATCAGTATGGAGTTCTACCTCGCAAGTTTGTAGTGAATATTCCTGGGATAATTAAGTTCAAAATCGATGAAGAAGGGCTGTTCACTTTTTTCCATGGAGACCTCCGAATATTATTTGAGATATTGGGTAAAGCCGTGAATGAGTCAAGGAAAACAATGGAAGCTTACAATGGCTCGTCTTTTAGAGTTCTTCCGATTAAAACGGCTCACAGGCTTTTTAAAATTCCTAGTAGCACGCCTGTTTCGATTCATCTTCGAAATCCAATTGCATTTCATGAGATGGACGAACTTAAAGAACTGCTTGAAGCTGAACAATATTCCATTGTAGATTTTGTTGCACAAGAAGGATCACTTTTTCTAAGTACTGATGTAGTGTCAAAGTCAGGATATCAATTCCGTATAAAGGCCAGTGAAAATCATATTAAAATGTTCCCTATTGGTGACAAGAATTTTGCTGAGTTTATGCAATTCTATGAATTCATACTTCAGTCGGTCGATCCTAGAGCTGAATTGGCGTAGGAGGCTTTTTGATTGGAGTTGGTGATTGCTCAGAAGACGAATTAAATCAATTACTTGCTTCCAGAGCAGGCAAATCTATAAAAATTCGTATTAAGGAGATAGAGCAAGAACTCCAAGAAGAGGAAATGAAAAATTTTACAAAACAAGTTGAACGTTCTGGGTATCATGATACTTTGGTTGATATATGCGTCTCAGCATTTGGACCAGAAAGTAAATGTTATAGTGATCTCGGTTATGTGTTTGTTTCTTGCGAACCTCTCTTAGAACTTGGGGTGAAAAATTTTGATGTTCTGATTTATAACCAAAGAACAAAACATACTATTTTCGTTCAATGTAAATCATCTATTTCAAACCCGGGCAAAGATATATCTGATTCATATGAAGCAATAGAAAAAGTGATCAATAATAAAACATATTTAGAAGAGAAACTTGGGGATGAGATTCGAACTATAGAATTTGTTATTTGTATTCCAGCCGAAAAAACAGACCGTTTGGTTAGAGAGCTTGAGCGTCGAGAGAATTCAGGGGAAATTGATAAAAATGCAGAGCAATTGTTGTTAGTCTGGCAGGTCAATAAATTCGAGGGACAGATTCTTCAGTTATTTACTAGAATTAATTCCAGGGACAAACCTTTTAAAAGCCAACATACAGATAATAAGTTAACTAAAATCTTAGCTGATGGAATAAAAGTCGAATCAGAAGTATTAGTCAAAACATATCCATCGTCTCATCCATTAAAACAAGGTGTTAAAATAGTGGCAGATATACTTGTTAAGAATAAAATAAGAGATATACCTCTTACCGAATTTTCAAATGAGTCTGTGGAACTATTTTGTCAGTCACCTACAAACATTGCACATTATGCTTATGAAACGATTGGCAAGAATATATCAGATCATTTTCTTGGAGAAAGCAAAGCTCTTGGATTAATTGAGGCTATTGAGGGACGTGAAGGGTGGTTTCGATTCAAAATTGAGGGGAAAACTATAAAGACAATTCTCTCGAATTATCAGAAATCCTATCAAAAAAATTTCGTTAGTCGATTAGTAAAGGAAAAAGCAGAAAAAAAAGCTGTCCAAGAATATCGTAAAAATTATCCAGAACTTTTCACTTTTCAGGGAAAGTAGAGTGAACCAAAATTTTTGCCCCTCTCTTTTTATATGTAGGTAGGACGCTTGGTCTTTTTTCATTGTACCACTTCTAATTGGTGGCGTCGCTTGCGGTATCTGATCAGTTCAGCCTTTTGAGGGGCAGGTGAGGTTATACTGGATCATTAAGTTCTGGATATCATCGAAGGCGGGGATGAAGCCCGGGGTCTCGTCCCTTCCTTTCTTTTGTTCGAGTTTTACCCTTTCTTCCCCGATGCGCCGAAGTAATTCACTGGCTGGCTCCATCGGGAACTCATCCGCATTAAGAACTATCTCCCGCACGCCTCTGCATCCATATCTTTCCAGTTTTTTACAGCCTCCCTGAATTCGGCGCTCAGGTTGCCCCTGAAGGCGCGCGCCAGGATGGATTGGTTCATCAATTCCACGCACAATCTCACATCACCGGCACTTTTATCATCACTTTTTGGAACCAAATAATCAGGTTGACCTTTCTCCATACTTTTTGATTATTTGCTTCCGCACATCAGGATCCCACTTGGCCACCTCCCAGTTGCTGCCCCCAAGATTATCAATGGTTATTGAATCAATGTCAGCTCCTGTAAAATCCGTTTCACCGTCGAATATCGCACCTTTCAGATTTACCTGACGAAGATTGGCTCCGTTCAGTTTGGTTCCTTTCATATTGGCTCCCATTAGCCCTGCGTTGTATAAATCAGCGCCAGTAAAATTTGAATCAGATAGATCTGCACTATACAATTCAGCATCTCTTAACAACACATTATTCAAAATCGCCCCTCTCAATTCTGCATGCCATAATTTTGCATGGTTTAATTTTGCACCAGTCAAGTCAGCTTTGTTTAATATAGCGCTGTCTAATTTTGCTCGTACCATTTTTGCCTGATTCAAATGAGCATCTGTCATAATAGCATGTTCCAAAATAGACTCGGTTAGATTCGCCTTTTCCAAATGAGCTCCTGTCAGTTTGGCATGTTTGAGATTTGCGCCATTTAGTTTCATACCTTTCCAATCTATGCCTTCAAAATTTCTTCCCTCAAGATCAGCCCCTATAAAATTCTTTTTTTCATCCATCGATTTATCAGCTCCCTCTCTTCCCAGAGGTTTCTCGGATTCTTTTGGCTTCTCAGTTTTCATTCCCTCTTCTTCTATGCCTTTTTCATCCGAACTTATGGATTTTTCGATACCTGCAACGTTACTGAGATGAATGACTCTCTCGATAATATTTTCTAATGACTCGCTAATTATGGTTTCAATATCTTTTTCATTGCTCAATTTTGGATTATATTTTAAAGAAAAATAGAATTGGTTTATGAGATCATTTAGCCTATCATAACGTTTATCATCTAAAAATACTTTAATATCATCATCAATTTTTTTAATATTATTTCCAGCTTCTTCATCTATTTTTTTCTGATTTTTTATAGTTTCTTTGTTCATATGATATTGGTGCATATCAAGTAAAATCGATGGCTTATGCGATACAGCTTGCCAGAAATTAGGATGATTACTGCTTATTATTGCCCATTCTATCATTATAGCTTCATAAATTATTTTTTCTGACCCAGACAGCTTATTTTTTTCTTCATTCTCAAGCGCCCTGGTAAGATTTCTCAGAAGGTCTACAAGTTTGAAAAGACGTTTTATTTTCCTGGGATTCGGTTCTATTCCTTTTGTTATCATCCTTATATATGGGTCATAAAATTCTTTGTCAATATTCAAACCATAAATAAATTTCACCATATCCTCATCTTTAATTGTCGGGAGGTTGAAGCTCAGCTGAATAATCTTTTCAAGATAATTCTCCCCTGCCACAGCAGCTTTTCCTTTGCCATCTCTATTTTCGTTCCCCCTTCCATCTTCAATGTCATATAGATCTTTATATTTTTTATAAATAATGTAATTTATTACATCTTTATCGATTCCCAGAATAAAAATACAGCCCTTAACATCCATAAAAAGCTTGATGGCTTCAAGAACATCCAATGCCTTCTCTGGGAGACAGCGGTCAAGATCATCTATAAAAATAACCACACTTTTATCTTTTTTAATAAAATGCGTATTGATTAATGTTTCAAAACTTTTTTGAAATTCTTCCAGAAATTGGACTTTTTTCACATTGATGATCTTTTTTTGCCGTTGTATAGCATCAAAAAGGTCTTCATTTACGTCTGAACCTTTTTCTATCAATTCTGCAAGGCCTTTCCCTATTACAGGTAACGCTTTTAAGACCAGTTTAAATGTTCCTTTAGCTGCCTTGCCCCAATCTATGAAGTAACTACCTAGTTCTTCGCGATTAATTTCCTGATAGAGACTGGTTTGAAGTTTATCAAGATCTGTATACAGATCCTTCTCGTAAATTTTCCATATATTATTATCCTGTATCAAAACGAATTCTTCAGATTTTTTACCTATTGTAAGTATAGCTTCATTTTTCTTCTTGTTTCGCTTCAAAATAAAAGAATTACTGTTTGATGAAAATTTTATTGTCTCTTCTTTCACTGAGATATCTGCATTTAGTACCCAATCAATGTAAAATTTTTGTCTCACATATTCTTTAAACCTTTCACCATCTTTTTCTGGGATATCCCCCCATACAAATCCTATTTTCAATTCTTCAAGAACCCGCATCATCAGAGCACGCCTGACCGCACCCTCTTTATCGAATTTCCACGCGTTGAACCAGATAGTTTTAAAGTCGTGATTTCTCTCAAAAATGATTTTCTTTTCAATAGTTTTCATCAAAGTTGTTTTGCCACTTCCCCATTTCCCAAAAATCCCTATGACAAGAGCCTTATCATTGTCCTTGCTCAGTATTGATTCTGATAGTGCATCTGCATAAGCTTCAAAATTCAAGGAGGTCTCTCGACCCTCACTGATATTATCTTTATTCTGATTCACCACATTTGTCTCTAATGTCTGGTTTGTACCTGAAATTTCTTTCATTTCGTCTCCCTCCTCTCTTGTTATTTCTCTCCAATCCTTTTTTTACTTTTCGCTCCCCGATGCGCTCCAGCAGCCTGCTTGCAGGCTCTATCAGGAACTCATCCGCATTGAGAGACCCTTCCGCTCCACCTCAGGCAGCACGAAAAACATATCTCCCACGCACCTCTGCATCGCCGCCCCACATCCTTCAATACCACCACTATCCCGCAAATTGTGACCTATTCATAGATCTTCTCGAATAACCATTCATTCTCCTGCGGTTTTGTCAGAAACTCAAGTTTTTTAATATCCCTCACCAGTCCGTACATCTCTTTTTTTTTCTGCAGTCCCACTTCCTTAAGATTGGTCGGTTCACAGAACCTCATTTCTGGCACATGGTCATACCCGGGATTTTTCACAATACCATTCTTCAGAATAAAATACGCTCCTCCTCCCTTCTGTTTTATTGGTGTGTAAATCGACTCAAAATCGCGCGCTACCCAGTTCGCCATCTTCAGCACCCTGTTGGAAGTGTTGATCGTGAGGTGCCCGTATCCAGGCGGGATGATAACCTTGTCCCCTTCCTGCGCTTTTATCAATATCACATCCTCTATTTCATTATTATTTGACTTTTGCACCATATAATGTGCCTCGCCACTCAAGACTTCGTATATCTCAGGGAACGTAAGGTCTGTTCCCTGAACTCTGGGGTGGTAATGCCCTGCAGTCTTTACAAATTCGCATCCAAGCATTTGCGGAGGAATAACCGTGATATCATATCTCAGACCATGCTCTCTCATGGCAAGGGCATCGTTTCTGCTGAGAGAAAGATCCCGATACATATAGTATAATTCAAGATCATGCGCTCCTGATAGCCATTCGCGATCATAGATTACCTCTTTCATATCAAACAGCATTCGTATCCTGGGTTTTGCTATCTTTGAGCCGAATTTCAGATCCATATCAGCTAAAAAGTCCATGCATATTATTTATGATTTTTCATTGTTCAGTATACCAAAGCCGTGTAATTCTATCTGGATATAATGCAAAAATAGTCCCTGCCGTGATCAACAGCGTCCCTGTCCAGAAAATCAGGATATGACTGGGACTTTCTCTCAAAGTGACGAAATTAAAGATCAGCACCACGAGTCCGAGATGCAGGAGCGACGAGCCCAGCCTCACCACATAGCCATGTTTCTCAAACCTTACTGCTCTGCTTTTCCTGAATGTCATGATCAATACCATGCTCTGTATCCCTATCATGACAGCAAGAATGAAACCCAGTCCAGCCTCCAAATTAAATATCACCGTCAGGACAAGGGTAGCTCCAAGGATCAAAGCACTGGATTTTATCAGGATATCCTGCCCCAGCAGCCTCTTTGGTATACAGAGACCCAGAGAAATCAGCAGGAGTACGAGAAAAGGGTAAAGGTAGGAATTCATAATTTCAATGTATTCAGCATACAGGGAACTCCACTCAGGTTTCACTGCAAGAAAGTTATAATAGATAATCCCATAAATGCAGACAAGCCCTATTGCCAGAAGGATAAGGGATGTCAGGATGATCAGATAATAGTCATAGTTTTTGCTCTTCATGTCTGTACCACCGAGTGTATCCCTGGAACAATATAGGTAAGCAGGTACGTGAATACCAGCGAAGAAAAGCAGATTATCCCCAGGGATGCGGTTATTTTCCACATTTTTCCTCTATTTGCATATATTCGCGCGTGCAGGTATGAAGTATAGAGCGCCCACATCAATATAGAACCGCTGATCTTTGGATCCCACCACCAGGCACTGTCTTTCCATGCTTCGATCGCCCAGGGGTAGCCGATGAGCATCCCAACAGTCAATAAGATGTATGCCGGCTTTGCGTACATGTAGGCAATCTCATCGTAGACCTGTACATGCCTGAAAAGCATGAAAATGCAGGCTGCAAAGGTGATGATGAGAAAAGCATAAGCTATGAACAGCATTGGTGGATGAACCCACATATAGGTTGAGTTATAATAATATGTTATACGCCCGTACAGGATCCCTGCTGCCTGATAAATCCCTGCATCTCCCTGTGCGAGGGCAGAATACCAGCCCGCAATCTCGGAATGCACGATCGGCAGAGGATCTATGAACGGATTTGAAGAGAAATACACGATAAAAGAAAAAATTGAGATTACTATGCCAGTAAAGGAGACAATATCTTCCCTTCGCTGCACTGTCAATGCAAGAATAGATGCGATCATAGCCCAGAAATACAGTTTTTCTGATTCGATCCACAGTGGTATGATAAATCTGCTCTCATCAGCTGGGATCATTTCGCGCATGAAAACAGGATACTCGATAACTACCGTATTGTAGATCTGTACGTGGAACCAGATGAGAAAAATAAAGCCAAGGACATAAAGTCCGGAGGTTATATATGAACATTTTATTAAATAGCCATAATATTTCTTTTTTAAGAGATACAGGATCCCAAAAAATCCCTGCAATAACGAGAATATTAGAATATAGGTAATTACGGGCTGCCCTATGAATGTGAGGAAATCCCTTGCTGCAAGGTATTCAGAAAAACCCATTATAATTCGATCTCCTCAACCGGCTTGCCCTCCACTGTCCCTGGTGCAAGCCAGTCAATAATCCTGAGCAGGTCTTCTTTATTCTCTGCATAGATCTCAATGTATATCGAACCCAGGCTTTCCTCTCCAGCTGGAAAGTTCACTTTGCCAACGAATGCTACCTGTTTGTTCAGGTTGAAATGAATGGAGTTATCTTCGATGCCTGTCAGCAGAACATGGCGCGCAGTGTCAAGAATGCGATATTCCCTCAAAAGCAGGTGAAAGTTTCTGAGGTCGTCAAGGTTTCCTTCTCCGAATAGTCCCGGTATCCCAAAATCCTGATGATTAAGCTCTACTGGAAATATGTTTGTGATAGCGGTCCTGACCTTTTCCTCGATCTCGGTTGGATGCACAAGTGCAGAGACCCTGACAGTTACGTTCATAGAGCATCGAATATTTTTTTTATTTCTTCTTTGAATTTTTCAAGTGAATTTATATTTTTGATTGTTATGTCCGCCTTTTCAATCGCTTTATCCAGCCCCCAGCCTTTCTCCCGTTCATCCCTTTTCTTCAGTTCGTCCGCAGTGCAAATGTCATCTGAACGGGCTCGATATTTCGCCCTTTCAAATCTGAGTTGAAATGGAGCATAAATCGCTATCAGCTTGAAGTCATCACCAAATTGCTGCCTGAAATAATCTATTTCTTCTATATTCCTTGTGCCATCGACCACAACCACAGGTGAATTCAAGGTACGTATTTTCGGTACACATCGTCTTGCTATTGCCTCCATTCCTTCTTCTCTGCGCAGCTTTGTCCCTGTACCACCTATATTCTCATCCGTAGGCGGAAGCCCGCGTCTGGCAGCTTCCTCTCTTACTGCATCTCCCATGCTGACAACAGGAATGTTGAGACTTCTGGCCACAGCCGAAGCTTCGGATTTCCCTGATGCCGGCATTCCTACAAAGGCAATGATCTTCATGGGGGATTTTATTCAGCTGGAAGATAATAAACATATGCACCCAATATTTAATATCCATTAAATCCATACTGTCCTCTTATGGAAGACGCTGTAGTCAAGATTCCTGCTGCGAAAAACGAGTTAGAAAAGGATAGTGAGACTGAAATAAAAGAGATGCAGGAGATCATTGAGATGCTGAGGAACCAGGTGAAGGACATGCACTCCAAGCTCCTCGAAGCCGCAATCCTGAACAATAAATATGTCCAGACCATACAGGAATATCAAAAACAGATAGAACAGCTGAAAAAGCCTCCCCTTTTCATCTGCAGCGTGGTGGAACTGTTAGATGACATGGCGCTTTTGCGGCAGCATGGAAGTAATCAGGAAATTATCACGAAGATACCTGATGAGTTCAGACAGAAATTTGAAACAGGCGCGCGCGTTGCTGTTACAGGCAACCTTGCGATAGTTAAAGTACTCTCGAAATCAGCAGATGTAAGGGCGCGGGTAATGGAACTGATAGAGGCTCCAAATGTTGATTATAATATGATAGGCGGTTTGCAAAAGCAGATAGATGAAGTGATCGAGACACTGGAACTGCCGCTCACGAACCCCGAACTTTTTGTTGAGGTAGGGGTTGAACCGCCGAACGGTATTCTGCTGTACGGACCTCCAGGGACAGGCAAGACCCTTATAGCCAAAGCAGTTGCTCACAGGGCAAAAGCCACCTTTATAAGGATGAGCGGGACAGAGCTTGTGCAGAAATACATCGGAGAGGGGGCAAGACTGGTGAGGGACGTGTTCGATATTGCAAGAGAGAAGGGTCCGAGTATCGTCTTCATAGATGAGATAGATGCAGTCGGAAGCCGCAGGACCTACGATGGCACCACAGGTTCATCAGAGGTTAACAGGACAATGGTGCAGCTGCTGGCAGAGCTTGACGGTTTTGATAACCGAGGGGACGTGAAGATCGTGGCTGCGACAAACAGAATTGACCTTCTTGATCCAGCGCTTTTGAGACCTGGCAGATTTGACAGGATAATTGAAATACCTCTGCCTGATGCCATAGGGCGCAGGGAAATACTCAGGATACACTCACGCAATATGAAGATCGAAAATGTGGACTTTGATGAACTCGTAGAGATGACAGACGGGTTGAGCGGGGCTGATCTTAAGGCAATCGTTACAGAAACAGGAATGTTTGTAATAAGGAGAAAAGGTAAGGCTGTGACGATGCTGGACTTTAAGGACGCCTATAACAAGATGATAATAAAAGATACAAAAGAGGAAGCTTCAGGGATGTTTGTGTGAACCTGCACAAATCAATCCATTGTTTCCCCGACATCTTTCTGGCGAAGTTCTGAGAGTGAATAAGCTACATTTTTTATTTTCATCTTTTCTTCATCTGTCGGTTCTTCACCTTTTTTAATGGCTTTGATCCTCTGAGGGTCAATACCTGAGTATTTCCCGACCTGTTCGTATGTGAGCTTATGTTTGTGAAGTAATTCGATCAAATATCTTTTTGTGGCAGGAAGTGCCATGACAATCACCTGTAATAGTAACTTTAATACATTAATCGTGTATATCAAGATATCCTACGGTGGAACAATGAATGATAAAGACACAGATGTTATCCAGACTACGGAAACCGAAATTGACGGAATCAGAAAGATTTTAAAGAAGATCAAGAGGAAATGTACTGTGGTACGTGTGGCACAGGCAAAGGCATGGAGGAACGTGGTGGTGGAGGATCCAAAGACCAAGAAAAAGTACTTTTTTGGCAAGGTTTCCAATCCACCACCAGAGATCAAATCTGGAGATGAGTTGTATATCGGGTTTGAGGATATGCCATATGAACTGCCAGACAGAAAGCAGAAGATCGTCCTAATGACCCTTGATGGCTTCCAGCTGGACTGGACCATGGTTTAACCTATCAAGTCTCTTCTCCTTGCATTTTTTTGCTTGTTCTCTACATATCAACGATGTATTTCCTGAGAAATCCGGGACGCCACCCTGCTGTGTTAAAAAGATTTGCCAGGATGAATGCTAATGTCAGCCTGAGTTTTCCTTTTTTGAAATATCGCCGGGGAGAGGTCACAATCCTGCGGTTCACCTGCATAAGCCGACCATGCTTCTTCGCTTTCCTGCAGAGTTCCACATCTTCAAGAAAAGGAATCTCATCATAACCACCTATCTTCTCAAAGAAGTCCTTTTTCAGGAATATCCCGAAGTCCCCATAAAAGATCCCTGTCAGCCTAACGCGTAAATTCCCTGAAGTGCTCTGGAACTTCAAAAAAAAGTCGGAGTTTGAGAATGCCTGCTTGAAGCCGCCGCCGACAGCATTTTTCTCATAAATCGCCTTCTGGATAAGAGTCAGAGAGTCCTTCTCAAGCGAGCAGTCTGCATGGAGAAAGAGAAGGATATCACCTTCTGCCATTTCTGCACCTCTATTCATCTGGATCGCCCTTCCCCGGCAGGACTCCAGTATCTTTAACCGCCTGCTGAAACTTTCCCTGCTGTTTCGCACTTCTTTCATGGTTCGATCGCTGCTTCCGCCATCTACGAGTATGAGTTCAAAATCGCCATCCAGCGACTCAAGATGGGCCAGAAAAGGTTTCACATTTTTCTCCTCGTTGAGAACAGGAGTGATTATTGAGATCATAGTTCTCCATCAACAGTACGCTGGAAACTTTCATATATCTTCAGGTTTACACCATGATACGGTGGAATTGTTGAAATTCGAGATCGAAAAGATGATGACAGCAGGGAACAGCATTCTCATACTGGGGATAGCATGGCTTTTATTCTGGCTTGGTCCAGCGTTTTTTCTTTTCCAGGAAGACCCCAGATGGGGTCATAACTTCGCTCTTCCAATCACGTTCATAACAGTTGGACTCGGATATCATATAAGGAAAATCTCATGCCAGCTGGCAGCGATGATGGGTGCTTTTTTCATCGTACCCACCCTGCTTGCCTTCTGGCCGTGGAATATTGCAACAATGATCGCAGCTGCCTTAGCTATTATCCTGTTGATATTGTATTTGATAGAAAGGGGAAGGGAAAAAGAGCTTATCGATCCGAATCCAAGGCTCAAAGCATGGCTAAAGATCCACCTTTTGACCTTCGCGTACCTGGGTCTTGCCCATATGACTTTGATATTTTATCTCGTCAGATGGCAAAATCCTGAGCCTTTCACGCTCTTTCTGCCCGCGGAGCACGAGGTATCCACCAGTATTTTCAACGCTATGCTCTTACCTCTGATCACTCTTGCAATACTGGAGAGGTTTGTTAAGAAAGTGGGGAGTTTTCAGGTCGCAAAGGCTGGATTTATCTGGGCCATTCTGATGATCATAATCCCTCTTCTATCCATCAGCATACTTGGCCAGTGATTATTTGCCTTGCCATTCATAAATAAAATATATGAAGGTGTATTGATCATATGCCTGTTCAGGGAGTATAGCATGAATGAAAAAGATTCTGTGATAACGTACGGCTGTTTTCACCCGGATTACGCTGAAGAGATGAAGTATTTCGAAGAATGTAATGTTTATACGGTCCAGATAGAGTCAACTCTTGCCTGTTCGCAGGGCTGTCTCTACTGTTATGCAGCCTCTGAAGATGCGCCTATGAAAGAGCTTCTAAGAGATGACATCATAACGATCATAGATTCAGCCGCGAGGATGGAGGTACGGGCTATCGACTGGCTGGGCGGCGACCCGCTTCTCAGGGGCGACTGGTATGAGTTGATGAAGTATGCTATGGACAGGGGTTTAAAGAACAATATCTGGACAAGCGGAATACCGCTTGAGAATCTCGAAGTTGCAAGGAAGGCTGTCGAGGTAACAGAAAATGGTTTCATCTCGGTTCATCTCGATAGTCTGGATGAGAAGATCTATGGAAAGCTGCATACCGGGGATCCAAGAAAAAAGATCCAGGCTATACTGAAAGGGGTTGACAATGTCCAGTCCCTTGGCAAAAGACCTGAGAATATGATAAACTGCATAACGTTCACGAAGCTGCTGGCAGATGAGGACGTTAAGAGAACCACGAGTTATTTCTTCAAGATGAAGGGTATGAGAACCTGCCTCACTCAGATGTGCATGACCGGTCTTGCCGTTAATCATCCTGAATGGATCCCCGGCATCCAGGAGATAAGAGATGCCTGCGGGAGCAGGGATGAGGTCAATTATTCGAACTCCAATCTCTCGATGAGCACCATGGACGCCAACAAGTTCTATTGCGGAGGGATCATATGCGTGACCATAGATGGTGATGTGACTCCATGTTCAGTGATCAGGAAAGGTTTCGGCAACATCTATGAATCGACACTGGAAAATATCGTAGAACAGTACAGGGACGAACTTCTTTTTGCTCATTTGCGGAATCCTGAGAATGTGAAGGGGTACTGCAGCAGCTGTGAAAACAACCAGGTGTGCTGGGGGTGCAGAGCCACAGCTTATTATGAAAAAGGGGATATGCTCGCCCCTGACCCCAGGTGCTGGATTAACCCTGATAACTATTGCGACGACTTTCAGGAGAGGTCATGAACTCTAAACGACTGGACTTTACAATCGCAGATGTCAATGAGATATATGAAGGACCTGTGGGTAAACTCTGGGAGATGCTGATGGGAGAAGAGATACATGTAGGCGGAGGAAGGGAAACAGAGATCCTGGCAAAGAAAGCTGGATTGAACAGGGATTCCAATGTTCTGGACGTGTGCAGTGCCCTTGGAGGACCGGCGCGGCATCTGGCAGTGAAATACGGTTGCAGGGTGACAGGACTTGATGCGACAGCGAAGATGGTGGATGAGGCCGCGGCGAGGACAGAAAGAGAAGGGCTTTCGCATCTTATCATTTTCAGGCCTGGGAATGCCCTTGACATGCCTTTTCATGGCGACACTTTCGATACTGTGTGGGGGCAGGATGCCTGGTGCTATGTAACTGATAAAGAGAAGCTGGTCAGGGAAGCTTACAGGGTGCTGAAACCTGCAGGTGTGATCGCCTTTACCGACTGGATCCAGACAGGAAACATGACAGATAAAGAATGGATAGAACTCAATGCATTCATGGCTTTTCCATATATGGAAACGCTGGATGGGTATGAGCAAATATTGAGGGAAACAGGTTTCATGATGCTGGAAAAAGAGGATCTGAGCAGCGATTTCGCCCATCACTGCCACCTTTACCAGAATAAACTTCGGAACGAATTGGAGGACATCGTAATTTCGAAGTACGGAAAAGAAATGTATGAGGCTGCTGATAGCGGGCTGGATAAGTGGGTCAGGGCTGCAGATGAAGGGAAGGTGGGACGCTGCAGGATCATCGGGAAAAAGATATAATGGTTGAAAAAAAGTTGTTCGGATATCAGGTCTTTTTGTAGATTCTATCATCATTATAAATTTTCATTATTATTAGTTTTCAAATAGTTTTATATTGTTTGGAATTGTATAAGAATATAAGGAGGCGAGGAAAAATGGACATATTTGATGTATTAACCGCCATCTCAAAGAGAAAGAAAGTATTCATGCATAGCGGAATAAATGAACATGAAGCCCTGATAAAAGCAGAACTTGATGTATCTAATGAATATCACATATCGCTTTTTGATATCAAGAAATTAATCAAAGCATAAAAATATGGCGAAATCCGAACCCGGATTTCACCGCCCTTTTAACCAATATTCAAGCGTGCATCGGGCAAGGAATACCTCGTGCCATGTTGCTTACCATGGTCCCAAACATCTGACCATGTATTAAAGGACACTCTGGCGTCATACCCGCTATATGCGAACAATCGAAAGATTAAAATAATAGTGAATGCCTAATATATTATGGGAGTCAATATGAAAACTCTTAATATGAATCAGCTTGATGAGAACGACGAAGAAATAGCAGATACACTTATTTCTTTAGGCTTGAGCAGAAATGTTGCCATGACTCTGGCTTATCTTCAGAATATGAACGCAGCCACATCGCTGGACCTCGAACGCTCAGCGAGGTTACGCCAGCCTGAAGTCAGCATCGCGATGAGGCAGTTAAAGGAATGTGACTGGATAGACGAGCGGGAAGAGAAGAAGCCGGGTAAAGGAAGACCATATAAAATATA
>JAPZAV010000108.1 GCA_027460465.1 Candidatus Methanoperedens sp.
GGTTTCAAAGACCTTGTGTACGGTAGCTGGCACAATATCGCCCACGTCCACTGTCACCTTGAAATTGCCGCCGAACCAGAACGGGCGGTCGTGCTCTGGATTGGCAGGCGGGAGTCCGCTCCTGTACAATCCCTGAGCTCCTGCAAAGGTGCTGCTGTAGTCAGGCCCGAAGAGCTGATCCGGGTCAGGTGCCAGACTGCCCCCACCCAGTACATTGAAGACCTTGCTCTCTCCCCAGTGCGCTGTCATCGAATAGGCTTCCGGGTGTCCATCAGAATCGGTTGCCTTGAAGTGAATGGTCAGGGTATCACCTGCTTGCATCTATTTTTTTCTTGATAGCTCTGTCTTTCATACTCATTAAATTTCTTTTCTAACTTCCTGTTCTCCATAAATCTCCTCTCCCGAACATATCAAAAAAGGTTCAGTTAATCTCCCGTAACCGGCCTTACCTTTTAGTATGGAAATTCTAGCCCAAGAGCACTAAGAAATATTTTTTCTTAATATACCCCTTAAACGCGTATTCCCAATTATTCATATTCATTATCATGTATAAATTTTTCGATGCGTGTTATAATGTAGAGTGCCAAAAACTATTATTAGGTAAAAAAACGATTCAGGGCAAAAGCTGGAAAAACAATGACACAGATAAAACCTCATGGTGGAAATCTCATCAACAGAGTACTGACCGAGCAGAAGAAAAAAAAGATCATCGAGGGAGCTTCTGAATATCAGAGCGTTCCCATCAGCTCCGACCTGATGAAAGATGTAGAGAACATTGCATCAGGATTGTTCAGCCCGCTTGAAGTGAAGACTATGAGAGCATTCTCTACAATAAGAGACTTTCAAACGGCCTTCCCTGGACGCTCCCTGTTGTGCTTGACGCAGATAACATGGATATAAAAGAAGGCGATGATATCCTTCTGAAGAACAATTCTCATATTGTTGCAGTGATGCAGGTGGAAGAAATCTTCGGCTATGACAAAAGGGTATTCGCAGAGCAGGTCTTCGGAACGAACGATGCTGCTCATCCTGGAGTTGCAAAGACGTATTCTATGAAGGATAAGCTCCTCGGCGGGAAAATAAGTCTGGTGAATGAGTCAGGAACCCCTTACTACAGGTATGCTTTAAAGCCGGCTGAAACGAGGAACCTCTTCAGAGAAAAGGGCTGGGAGAAAGTCGTGGGATTCCAGACAAGAAACGTGGCGCACCTCGGCCACGAGTACCTGCAGAAAACCGCGCTCGCGATGGTGGACGGTCTTTTCATAAATCCTGTGATAGGCAAGAAAAAGAAAGGCGATTTCAGGGATGAAGTGATACTTGAAAGCTACGAGGTGCTCATTGATAATTACTATCCCAAGGACAGGGTTGTTCTCGGTATCTTCCAGACAGAGATGCGGTACGCAGGACCCAGGGAAGCGATTTTCCATGCCATAGTAAGAAAGAACTATGGGTGCACGCATTTCATAATCGGGAGGGACCATGCGGGCGTGGGAAGTTTTTACCATCCATATGCGGCGCAGGAGATATTCAAGGAATTCCCGGATATCGGGATAGAACCCATGTTCTTCATGTCTTTTTTCCACTGCAACAGGTGCGGCGGGATAACGAATGATAAGGTATGCCCTCACAATGACAGGATAGATTTCAGCGGTACAAAGATGAGGCAGATGATCGAGAGTGGAAAGCGGCCGCCGTCTGATTCCATGAGACCAGAGGTTGCAGATGTGATACTGAAATCGGGAAATCCGTTCGTGGATTAAGATCCCTGCGTGCGCCCTGCGGACAATAAAATATATCTTCACAAATACTATATAAACAGATGTGAATATATGATCAAGATGAAACAATATATAATGCTATTATTCCTGCTGTTCATTTCAGTCAGCACTGTTTCTGGATTTCCTGGCATGGCAGTGAACAGTTCAAATACATCCGCAACAATGACGCCGCAGAACCTGACCAACGTCACAGAGTCTGACGAGGATATCGTATTGCTGCAGCATCTCATAGTTGTTGATTCCACAGCGCTCGGATCCGAAAACAAAATTTACGTGCAAGAGACCCTGATCTACAGGAACGCTGGAACAAGAAATTTTTCTGGAACGCTTCGAACATGGGTGCAGGATGGGTTTGAAGGAATACGCGTCTCAAAAGCAGAAATGATGACAGGCGCCGTGGTCGATCAGCTTCAGGTTGTTCAGAACGGGAACATCATCAGCTGGCGGGATTCTATACCTGTCAATGATCCCCTGCCTCCTCTATATTCTGTAGAATATGTGCTTCCTGCAGATCCAGCACTATCCAGAGAAAAGCATTATTCAAAAAATTTGTTCTATCCAACGCTTGTGACAAAACAGCCGGGTGTGTTCACGATCAAGATAACAAAAGGCGAGACAGAAAGCGTGGCAATCACAGATGAAAAGGGCAGCAGCATTACAGCCTCAGGAAATGTGGGTGATGACAGATATGAATGGGCGATGCCGCAATTCAAAGAGGTAAACATAGTCATCACACAACCTGCAGTTTCGCCACAGGGTGTCGGGATTTATGCGATCATCGGGATTCTGATATTGGCTGCGCTTTCCTATCCAATCATGAGGAAGAAAAGCAGGAAACTTCAGGAATTCGAAGAAAAAATAAAAAGCTCTTTCAGGCGAAAGCAGAAGGCAGTGGAAGAACCCGGGGAAATCGAAGAAGAAGCTGTTGAAGATCTGCCTGCGGGATTTGGAGAGAAAGTTGTTGATGAAAAAGATGACTCCGGGAAAACAAAGGAAGAGCTTGAGACCGAGAGGAAAGAGATAATATCAAGACTGGATGAACTTGAGAAAGACTATTCTGCAGGAAATCTGCTGGATGAAGAATACGAGGAACTCAAGAAAACATACAAAGAAAGGGTGGATGAGATCACCGGACGCATTGAATAATCTAACCCTTCATGTTTAAAAAATATTCATGTATGCGCAGATCATCAGTCAACTCAGGATGGAACGCAAGAGCGAGCAGGTTCTTCTGTCTTGCAGCAACAATGGAGCCATTGTGTTTTGAGAGGATCTCAACATCCTTTCCAGTCTCGGTGATGCATGGCGCACGGATGAACACAGCATTGAAAGGTGAATCAAAACCATTGAAATCCACAGGGCACTCGAATGATTCTCGCTGACGTCCGAATGCGTTCCTGTTGACTTTTATATCCATCAGTCCAAGCAGCGGCTGGCGTGTCTGTTCCACCTGCCTGTCCCCCTGCTTTGCGAGCAGCACAAGTCCTGCGCATGTTCCCATTATCGGAATACCGAAATTGGCTTCTTTTTTAATCTCCGGAGAAATCCCTTCCCGCTCCATCAGCCTTCCAAGCGTCGTGCTTTCTCCACCTGGAACTACCAGAGCATCACAGGTAGGAACTATTCCTTTATGCTTTATCCCGACCACCTCTGCATCAAGATTCTTTAGCTTCAATGCCCTGTATAAAGCAATGACGTGCTCTTCCACGTTTCCCTGAAGTGCGATGACTCCTATGCGCATGCATCATACTTACCGAACAGGGATATAAAGTATTCTCTGCCGATTACTTTCTTTCAGGTTCGAAATTATTGATAATATATTTATATCAATAGTAATGTATTAATACGCTGAGACGATGGCAGATCTAACTGAGGTCATGAGGGCATCAAGACCAACTATTGCGGTTATCGGTCTTGGCGGCGCAGGGTGCAATATTACCACCTATCTTTCAGAAAAGGGTGTTGCAGGTGCCAGAATCATCGCGGCAAATGCTGATATAAACCATCTTGTTCTGCAGAGAGCTGACAGGTTCCTGCTCCTGGGAAAAGAGACGAGCAGAGGTAAAGGATGCGGAGGGTTCCCTGAGGTCGGTATGCAGTGTGCGCGGGAGAGCGAAGATGACATCAAGAAGGAACTTGAAGGGTGCAATATCCTGTTCATTGTTGCAGGACTCGGAGGAGGAACAGGTACAGGTTCTGCTCCGGCCGTTGCAAAGATTGCTGATTCCATGGGGATACTTACCATCGCATGCCTGACCATGCCTTTTGAGATCGAGTACATGCGGCGCGAGAATGCCAAATCAGCGGTTCGCGACCTTGAAGAGAACTGCGATTCCGTGGTTTTGATCGATAACACCAGGCTCCGGAAGGTCGCAGGCAATCTGCCTCTTAAGACTGCGTTTGCGGTTGCAAATGGGTTGATCGGGTCATTGATAAAGAGCATCACAGAAACGATCACCGTGCCGAGCCTGATGAACCTTGATTTTGCGGATTTAAAGACCGTGCTTGAAGAAGGCGGCATCTCCTCTTTCGGGGTCGGGGAAGCAGAAGGGAATGATCGCGTTGAGAAAGGCGTCATGCGCGCGATATCAACCCCTCTCCTCGATACTCCGGACATATCTTCACCCTATGGTCTGCTTGTGAGCATTACCGGAGGAGGGGATATGACGCTCGATGAAGTTGCAAAAGTGGGCGAGCTGATGGCACAGCATGTCCCGAACACAAAAAGAATAATATGGGGAGCAAAAGTTGATGATAACATGACAGGGCGCATCAGGATAATAACGCTATTTTCCAGTATCGGCAACCCTTTTGATTAGTTAGAGTCGTGCTTCTGAGGTCATAAGACTGATTTCGCTTGCTGCGATAGTAGAAAGAGGCAGTTCTCAAGCGTGCCATCTCCAACTATGTCTGGAATTACCCCATGTTTTCGCATAGCTTCTGCTGTCTTATGTCCGATGGCGACCACCTTTACCTTTTTTGCATGGTCCTGATCGAAACCGGATGATCCAAATGACATGGCGCTTGTGAAAATCACAGCATCCACCTCATTCAATGCACCTGCGATGCTGTTACCTGCAGGTTCCAGCCTGTATGCTGGAGCTTCAACCACAGTGGCTCCCCTCGATGCGAGGGATTTCACCAGTTCAGGGTTCGGCACCTCAGCCCGTGCTATTCCTATGGTTTTTCCCTTTATATCGCCAAGATAATCTGCAAAATGCTCTGATGAGAACTTAGCTATGACCTCGCTTTTCATGCCATATTCTTCAACTTTCTTTGCTGTTTTTGGACCGACGCTCACTATTCTTATGTTTTTTGCAGGTCTTGCTCTATCAAAGAGCTTCTCAACTCCGAGCGCACTTGTGAAGATGAGGATGTCAATTTCGCCTCCTTCGACCATCTTTGCCAGGCGGGAGAGGGGCGCTGGATCTCGGGGATCGGTCGGGCGCACGGTTGAGATTATAAGCGCTTCATGGCCGTATTTCTGGAACAGCGCAGGAATGCCCCGGGATTTTTCCTGAAGTTTTGTGACCGCAATTTTCATGCGATCTTAAAAAAGCACATCAAACCATAATGGTTTTGATCAAGAGAAAAAAAAGAATGAAAAAAAAAAGAAAGAAGCAGGCTTACTGCGCTTACTTCTTCATTTCCATGGATGCTGACTTGAACGCAATCAGCTGAGCGGAATTACTTGTTCCAAGATCATCGTCATTTATTGATCCTGTAGCTGTAGCCTCCCTCATTGTTGAACTGGCACTGAACTTTGCCACAAACTCACCGGATTTTGACATGAATCTAAAGCTGTTTCGTATCAGGTCACCTTTACCCGTCCATTGGGCCTGTACTGTTATGGTCTCGACCTCGCCAGTATTATAGTCGAACAAATCCAGCTCTACAGGAGATAGAGTTGCTGTTGTAAGCTTTTTGTTTATGCTGAAAACATCCTCTTGTGTAGATGTGGAACCGAACTTAAAGGTCGTCGGTGTGCTGATAAACACGAAGATGTCGGTTCCATCTTTAGTCTTAACTGCCTGCAGGCCAGTAAAGGTCGACCCATCAGGCGTAGACCAGCTCGCAACCGCAGCCTCACCATTTTCTCGAGTTATTATCTTTTCAAACGCTGCTGCACTCATGATCATCGAAAGCATGACCACAAGGGCAAGTGCTATTGTATATAGTTTCTTCATATTTTATCCTCCGTTTCTAATGTTAATGCCCACAAACCCCTTGATGCAGATCATTCAGCAATGATTCTAGGAAGCTGAATCTTTGCATATTTGCCAATCAAGATCTCTGGACACCACCAGTGCGTACTGTAAGTAGCGCACATTTCATTAATGAAATCATAACCTACATAGAATTATTTACCACGAAAGTATTACGAAACCATTATCTAAGTATTACTTACAAAATTAATTTGTATTAACCGTAATACCTTTAATCTCACAGGAGAATTATTATGATTATTTCAGCAGGAGTGACATCAAAAGGCACAATGAAAATTCGAAGGACGATCTCAATAGACAGGAATGATCTTGAAACTATAAAGCCGATTCTGGAGTCGAATGGCAATAACCTGAGCCTTGCAGTCAGGCAACTGATCGAATCGTACAGGCAAAAGACTGACGCAAACAGGATTACAGATGACCAGCAAAAGAAAATGATGCTAAGGAACCAGGTTATCGAAAAAAGGATAGCAGAACTTATTCCTGTCCCTCTTGTCAAATGGCTTCTAAAGCGGAGTCATGGTGTACCTCCTCTTGGCACATTCAGGGTCATTATGGAAAAATATATTCGCCTTCTTGGGATGGAAAACCTCTCGCTTGACGATTATATCAAGCTTATCAATATCCACAGTGATATCTTTGGATACCAGATCAGGCAGAACATAGAGGTAAGTCCTGAATCAAGGAACATTCGCATTCTGTTTGAGGCTGAGGACTCTGAACACCTCAAAGGATCGGTGGTGAACTTCTCGTGCATACTTGCCCATCACCCACTTACATTAAAAACCAGGAGTGTAATGGAATCGCCTGGTCTGATCATAGTCGAGTACGAACGATGCAGCAGCGAAGAAGAAGCATACAGATCGGTTGTTGAGAATTTCGGATATGATCAGTTTGTCTATGATGAGATCCAGGGAAACATCCAGTTCTGGGGGAACATTGCCCGCATACTGAAAGCCGATCATTACGATAATATAGTTGTAAGCAGGGAAATCTTCCTTCACCTCTTAAAATCCCATGATTTTTCTGACGAGCTCAATCATCTCATCTCAATCGTATATGGAGTATCTATTGAAGATATGGACTACCGGGATATCGTCAGATATATTGGCGAGATATGCAGGAACAGTGGTCTGATCCATAAGATAGAATATAACGAAAATGAGATTCGGGTATATCATAAATTCAGCGATGGAAACCTCATACATCTTGTAAATTCCACTATTATCAGGACGCTGAAGACAGCAAATCAACACTTCATCCTCAGGAAAGAGGACAAAATGACCGTACTGAGCATGGAATCAAATTAATATATGTTCAGAGACTTCTCAGATATCAATGCACAAAGTTGGAATAGCAGACACAACGTTCTCGCTCATCAATATGGGTAAGATAGCAATAGATGAGCTCAAGAAAAATGCATCAGTGCAGATAGAACGCTATACTGTGCCTGGAATAAAGGACCTTCCCGTTGCATGCAAGAAATTGATAGAGGAGAAAGAATGCGATATCGTCATGGCTCTGGGTATGCCTGGATCGCAGCCCATAGACAAGATGTGCGCCCATGAAGCATCGCAGGGCATTATTCAGGCTCAGCTGATCACGAATACCCACATAATCGAGGTCTTTGTTCACGAGGATGAAGCAAAGGACGAAAAGGAGCTGGCATGGCTCATGGAACAGCGCACGCGTGAACATGCTCAGAATGTGATCAGGCTTCTGTTCCATCAGGAAAGATTGCAGCGCGAAGCCGGAACAGGACAGAGGCAGGGATTTGCAGATATCGGACCGATAAGGTGATAAAATCCATGGTTGAAATCATAACTTTGAAAAATCATATCGAATACAGCCCTGGGTCTGTGGTCAGCAGGACACTGAAAGAAAGTAAAACCGGTACCATAACCCTGTTTGCATTCGATGCTGGACAGGGGTTGAGCGAACATTCAGCGCCTTTTGATGCTGTTGTTCAGGTCATCGATGGCGAAGGTCTGTTCGTCATCGGAGGTGAAGAACACATCCTGAAAACAGGGGAGTTGATCATAATGCCAGCCAGTGTACCGCATTCTGTAAAGGCTGTAAAGAAATTCAAAATGCTGCTCACGATGCTGCGGGCATGAATCAGTGCTTATAAGATACCTGCATCTTCGCAGCCATCAGCGTATGCTCCATCAGGATCGCTATGGTCATGGGACCTACGCCTCCAGGCACAGGCGATATCAATTTCACCTTTGGCAGAACATTTTCGAAATCCACATCTCCGTATACCCTTTCGTCCATCCATGTTATCCCTACATCGAACACTATCGCACCCTGCTTGACCATTTCGGCTTTTATCAGCCCTCGCACCCCTGTTGCAACGATGAGGATGTCAGCCTCTTTTGTGTGGCTCCTGAGGTCTCTGGTATATACATGGCATACTTTCACAGTGGCGTTGCGGTTCAGGAGCATGATGGCAGCGGGCTTTCCAACAACATTGCTGTGACCTACCACGACCACTTCCATGCCCTGCGGGTCTATATCGAAATGCTCAAGGGCAAGGATAATACCTTTTGGCGTGCATGGCACAAGCCCTTCACGGCCGATCAGCATTTTTCCCATGTTGAGAGGATTAAAGCCGTCCACGTCTTTCTCAGGTGCGATGTGCATCATCACTTCGCGCTCGTCGATATGCTTTGGCAGGGGTAACTGCACCAGGATCCCGTGTATCTCAGTTCTCTTGTTGAGCCTCTCGATCAATTCAATTATCTCTTCCTGCCCTGTCTCCTGCGGGAACTTGTGATCCTCAGATACTATGCCCACACGTTTGCATGCCCAGTGCTTGAGCTTGACATAGAGTTTTGAGGGAGGATGCTCTCCCACGAGTATAGTTGCTAGAGCAGGCTTGATATCATGCTCTTTCACGAAATTTTCGACATCTTTCCTTACATCTGCCTCGATATCCTGCGCGATTTTCCTGCCGTCTATTACTCGAGGATCTGTGACCTCGGGAAGCTCCTGCATCAGGTAACCTCACTCGTACGGGATCGAGAACTGCCCGCACAGCTCAAGGATGGTTCTCTTTACTTCCTTTATTTTTTCTGCATCTTCCATGTTACGGAGAGTTTCATCAATAGCAGACGCGATAACTACCATTTCTTTGGCTTTCATTCCGCGTGTTGTGGCAGCAGGGGTGCCGATGCGGATGCCGCTCGTGATGAACGGGCTCCTTGTCTCGAAAGGAATGGTGTTCTTGTTCACTATTATTCCAGCCTCGCCGAGTTTAGCCTCTGCATCCTTTCCTGTGATGCCAAGAGGCGTGAGGTCAACGAGCATCAGGTGGTTGTCCGTGCCTCCTGAGACTATCTCGTACCCGCGCGAAATGAGCTCTGATGCCATTTTCTTTGCATTTACGACGATCTGCTTCTGGTAATCGTTGAATTCCCTGCTCATCGCTTCTTTGAAAGCCACAGCTTTTGCAGCGATGACGTGCATGAGGGGGCCGCCCTGTATTCCGGGGAATACAGTCCTGTCTATCTCTTTTGCGTACTCTGATCTGCACATTATCATCCCGCCGCGCGGTCCCCTCAATGTCTTATGCGTTGTCGAAGTGACAAAATCAGCATACTGCACAGGGTCGCTGTGTATCTTTGCAACAACAAGCCCTGCTATATGCGCGATATCAGCAAGCAGCAGCGCATCAACCTCATCAGCGATCTCCCTGAATCTGCTGAAATCAATCTCTCGGGGATATGCGCTCGCTCCTGAGACGATGAGCCTGGGCTTATGCTTTTTAGCAAGCTCCATGAGCGAATCATAGTCTATCGTCTTTGTCTCCATTGAAACTCCATAAGGAATGATATTGAACAGCTTACCTGAGAAATTCACAGGGCTCCCATGCGAGAGATGACCCCCGTGCGATAGATCCATGCTCATAATGGTATCCCCGCATTTGAGCACGGCAAGATATACTGCCATGTTAGCCTGAGAACCTGAATGCGGCTGCACATTGACATGCTCGGCACCAAAGAGGTTTTTTGCCCTCTCTATCGCAAGGTTCTCTGCCTCGTCCACAAACTCGCATCCGCCATAATACCTCTTTCCAGGGTAACCTTCGGCGTATTTATTTGTCATTACAGATCCCATTGCCTGAAGTACAGCACGGCTTGCGTAATTTTCTGAAGCTATCAGGTTCAGTTTGTTCCTCTGCCGTTCAGTTTCACGTTTCATTATTTCGTAGATTTCCGGATCGATGGTTTTTAATGGCATATTTTTTCCTTTTTCAGCTAATGATTCTGACTTTCCGTCCTTCTATACATAGCCGGTTTTCGACAAACAATTTCACAGCTTCGGGATAAATCTTGTGCTCCTGTTCAAGTATCCTGTCTGCAAGCGTTTCAGCGGTGTCATCCTCTTTCACCTCGACGCATCTCTGCAGTATGATCGGACCTCCATCCAGCGATTCATCCACGAAATGCACGGTGCACCCTGCCACCTTAACGCCGTGGCCGAATGCCTGCTTCTGCGCATGGAGCCCGGGAAAAGCAGGAAGCAGCGCGGGATGGATGTTGAGTATGCGGTTTCTGTATGCCTCAAGCAGCGTTTTTCCGAGTATCCTCATGTATCCCGCGAGCAGAACGAGTTCGACATCATTGTCTATTAAGACTTTCAGAACCTCCTGTTCATACAGTTCCCTGGAAGGGAATTTCCTGGGATCAATAAAAAAAGCTTTTATCCCGTGTTTTCTTGCCCTTTCCAGTGCGTATGCCTTCTCCACATCGCTTATCACAGCCGAAATCTCTGCTTTCAGGTACCCATTTTCTATACTATCTATGATGGCCTGAAGGTTTGAGCCTCTTCCTGAAACAAGCACTGCTATGCTGGACACGGAGCGCCTTTATGCGTTCAGGAATATAATAGATTTTGGTTTATCTTACTTTATAGAACTCAGTTAACAGGTCGCTGGTGCTGTTGATCTGCGCTTTTGCCATTCCCACAGGGCAGTCATGCCTGTGTTTATCGCCGCAATTCAAGCACGCCCCCTCTACAGCTCGCAAAAAATCAATTTCATACGATGGAATATATCTTGTCACTCTGTTCACCTCATCTCCTGATATAGCGTGAAAAACGATAAAGTTTTTGCTCCGATGATCATAGATCATTGAATCAATAAAATTAATATACCCCCTGCTTATTAAGTTGGATTGAATATGCCTGATAATTCGATAAGCGACGACGAATACAAATTGTCCGCTATAAATACCAGGAATGAGGCCATAGAGATCGTGGTCTGCAAATGTCATCATTGCAATGAGAACGTTCCAAAGGTGGGGGTATGTCCCGACTGCAAAACTGAGTATGCGCATGTGAAAACGGTGGAGAACCCTGAAACAGGTTTCATACATTTCATTTACGAGTGCTCGGGATGTCCTCCAGAAAAAAGGAAAGCTCAGAAGATCATCAAGATCAATGACGGCACAGAAAGCTCCAGAAAGCACGACCTGGCGAAGGGATTCTTTTAATGCAGTCTTTTAATACATGATAAGGTTTATATTTGATGTCTGCATTAAATGGTATGAGGAGGGATTATGCCAAAAATTACACACGTCGTTGTCAATGACCTTGCGTACGATGTCTCGCATCTCACAGCAGATACGCAGGCTGAACTTGTGAAAGATCTGCCCAGATACGACCTGAACGCAGTTATGAAGAAATACAATGTCACAAAGACAAAAAAGTGTGCATGAACCCGATAAGGTTCGATTTCTTTGTGAATAATACAAATTTTATATCATTTTTGATTTTTTGATGATGTGATGGATTTTGTCTCATTTTCCAGTTGTTTCGCTGTATCCGGGTCCATCTCTCCAACTTTTTCGAGCAGCCGTCTTATAGCCTCAGGGTCTGAGCTTGCTTTGATATTCTTTACCAGATCCTTCTTTGTTTCATTGATCAGTGCTTTCGCAGCATCTTTGTCTATCCTTCCTACACTGCCGAGCAGCCATCTTATTGCCCCGAGGTCTAAACTTGCTTTGATCTTATCTGTATAAGTATTCATTGTTTCATAGATGAGTGCTTTCGCAGCATCTTTGTCTATCACCCTCACATAGTCTAGTAACGATCCTATTGCTCCAGGGTCTGAACTTGCTTTGATCTTCTCTACCAGATCCTTCTTTGTTTCATTGATGAGTGCTTTCGCTGCATCATTATCTATCCGTCCTACATCGTCAAGCAGCGATCCTATTGCTCCAGGGTCTGAGCTTGCTTTGATATTATCTGCATAAGTATTCTTTATTTCATTGATGAGTGCTTTCGCTGTATCACTGTCTATCCCTTTCACTTCGTCGAGCAGCCACTTTCCTGCATATGGATATGAACTTGGTTTTATCTTGTCTGCATAAGTATTCATTGTTTCATTGATGAGTGCTTTCGCTGCATCTTTGTCTATCCTTCCCACACTGCCGAGTAGCGATCGTATCGCCAAAAAATCTGAACTTGCTTTGATCTTATCTGCATAAGTATTCTTTGTTTCATTGATGAGTACTTTCGCTGCATCTTTGTCTATCCTTCCCACTCTTTCGAGCAGCCATCCTATCCATCCTATTGCTCCAGGGTCTGAACTTGCTTTGATCTTGTCTGCATAAGTATTCACTGTTTCATTGATGAGTGCTTTCATTGCATCTTTGTCAATCCCTTCCACTCTTTCGAGCAGCCATCCTACTGTTCTAGGGTCTGAACTTGCTTTGATCTTATCTGCCAGATCCTTCTTTGTTTCATTGATGAGTGCTTTCGCTGCATCTTTGTCTATCCGGTTCACATAGTCTAGCAGCGATCCTATTGTCCATGGGTCTGAGCTTGTTTTGATCTTGTCTGCATAAGTATTCTTTGTTTCATTGATGAGTGCTTTCGCTGCATCTTTGTCTATCCCGCTCACATCGTCAAGCAGCCATCCTACTGCCAATGGGTCTGAACTTGCCTTGATCTTGTCTGCCAGAGCTTTCTTTGTTTCATTGATGAGTGCTTTCGCTGCATCACTATATATCACATTCACAAAGTAGAGCCACCATCCTATTACTCCAGGGTCTGAGCTTGCTTTGATCTTGTCTTCAATGTTCTTCAAATACTTTCGATCATACAAGTATTCTATTAGATTATCATAACCCAGAGCGCTTATTACTTCAACAAAGAAATAATAAGAGTTCAAATCACTCTCCCAATCCATATGTTTTATTTTTTCCTCAATGATTTTTTCATTAACTTTTCCTTTATTAATGCGTTCAAATACAAGATAGCGATTGAAAATATTGTCAGGCAGCTTCTCAGGTTCTGCATATTCAAGAGATATGCCTGCTTCTGGTGAAGAGATTTCGAGCAAAGTGAGATATGTTATTAAGTCTTCCTCACCAAAGAATACTGGTGGGTCTTCCAAAAATATACGCAGGTTCTTTTCTGGCTCTTCTAATTTTCTTCCTTTTTCTTCGATTGCATCCAGCAATTCAGAATCAGGTTCATAGTTTGCATATATCTTTAGCTTACCACCTTCTGCCCTGACTTTAAATTCCTCAGTTCTGTTTTTATCGGGTTCTATATTTACCTTGGTTTTTTCATTGTTGAGGGCGATTGAAAGATGGCTCTTTCCGGAAGATACATTTATAGTTTTACCGTTGTTGATTTTATCAATTTCTGCTGTTTCTGCCCAATCAATATTAAAATTCTGTTTAACAAATTTTATGAGCCTTGATTGATCTTTTCCTGGAACATCATCCCAGCTAAAAGCATAAGCATCTTGCAGAGCGATCAAAGCTCTCTGCAATTTTCCTTCGCTTAAAATTCGTTCATAAAGTCTGGGCCATCGCTCCCTGATGCATACTAACTTGAACAGCACTTTCTTATCAAATAAGATATCAAATACTTTTTCTGGAGTAAAAATACGTGTGATTTCCTTCTTCAAAGCCGCTGGTTCTTCAATTTCTTCTCTGCCTCTACCTTCAATTCTTTTCCCTGGTTTAGGTCTTTCAAATTCCTTTAAAATCGATTCAACTTTCATCTCGAATATGCTTTTGATCAGCTTTGTCGCATTCACTGCCCTCTTGATTTTCCTCGGATTGCCACCGATGCTGTGAAGAACCAGCTTCGTGCATTCCTCGATCCCCTCGCTGCCTGTCAGGGACTTCAGATACCCTTCTATAGCTTTTTCGCTTATTCTTGGAATATAAAATTCAGCCTGAACTATTTTATCAAAATAATTTTCATAGATTTCCTCTTCATATCTCTTTTTAAGTGCACTATCCAGTATCTTGTAGTCGCATCCCAGGATGAAAACGCAGCCTTTGATATCAAGGAAGATCTTCAGACTGTTCAGGAAATCGATCAATTTTTCAGGTATCCTATCCAGATCGTCAATAAAAATGACTATCTTCTTTTTTTGTGTCCCCTCTGTCTCTTCCCTGATCTTTTTCTTGAATTCTTCGATCTTGGTCACCCGCTCGATCACTGCTTTCGTATCCTCATCTGACCATTCCTTAAATGGACTTGCTTTCCTGCTCTTCTTAAACAAATCCAGAATGAATTGAAAAATATGGTCTTATAGCCTTTTTCTTTCAGCTTTTCCTCCATGATCTTCATGAGACTTGTCTTTCCAGAGCCCCAGCCTCCAAAAATACCGATGGTGAACGGGGTATCTTCCCAGTGTATGCGCTCGATGGTGGAGATCATGCCACCTGCATACTCTCCAAAACCGAGTTTATCCTCCCCTGAACTCACAACCGCAACATCAGAGAATCTCGATACCATATATCAGAGTGAACTTTTCTCCTTCATAAAGTTTCTTTCGAAATTCCGGGAGATGCTCCGCCATAAATCTGCGTTCATTTTCTTCGGCCCTGGACTGGACACAAATTTTGCACCGTTCGGCGCCGAAAAAGATGAGAAAGACTCACGCAGCATCTCGAATCCTGAACCCTCATATAATAAGATATCTCAGCTTACGACCTTGACTTCCAATTTATTTTTGTAACAGATACCTTTCGCTCAAGTCCGAAAATATTCCTCTTTTTAACTTCGGTTTCAATCTCTTTCATTGTATCTTGATCCAGATATTCTGAGCCACACAAAGTACAAACTTCCGCGTCTTTCAATCCAAAATTAATCCCAAAAAACTCTACTTCAACTCTTGATCTTTTTAAATCGCCTCCGCAGGAACATTTATACGGAATTTCTTTATTCATGTTATCACCACAATTTTACAGTAACAGTATATATCTTTCTCATTTCTTTATTTTTCAGTATTTGCTCGTCGTACACCACGCTGAAGAACCCATAGAATGCTTCAATTAAACCTGTTTCCATTTGCTTTGATTTTTTACCTTTGATAATAGCATCTTTTACTTCGTCCATCGAAACTCCTCGTAGCCACATTCGCTCAATCGCATGCTTGCATCTTTTATGATTCCAATTAATCTTAAGTTCCATTTGTAATATTAGTATTCTTTGTATTATTAATATTTTCTGGTTCTTTCAGCTATAAAATTGAAGGGGCAAAGGTAGATACCGAAAAGAGTAAGCGAAAACGACATCTGGCAAGATCGTGAAGATTGTCGAACAGATGCTGGAGACTATATCTGGAGGGATTGTCTGTATGATAATTCCGCTTCCTGCTACGGGATATGCCGGATGAAAGCCGAATACAGGAAATCGGTTCGTTCGGTTTGATGAGAAATTGCAGGGGCTGCAATGCTTTGAGCTGCGCCTCACGGTGCAGTCCGCACAATTAGCATGAATAATAATCTATTCAATAAATACAGGTTTTTCTGAAGCAGGGATCAGATGCAATTCTTCTGCTGTCTTCAATAATCTTTCAACTGCAGCGATCCCATCTCCTATTTCCAGCGTAAAGTCGTTCACATACGTGGATATATGCTGATCGATCACCGCATCGTCCAGTTCTCTTGCATATCTCTTTACATATTCGCGTGCAAGAGTAGGATTCTCAAATGCATACTCTATGCTCTTCCTGAGCATCCTGTCTATCTCTTTTACTGCGGCTCTTCCCAGATCCCTCCTTGCAAGGATACCTCCGAGAGGAACGGGGAGACCGGTCTCTTCTTCCCACCATTCTCCAAGATCAACGAGCTGAACAAGACCATACGCAGGATAGGTGAATCTCCCTTCGTGAATGATCAATCCCGCATCAACCGTGCCAAGGCTCACAGAATTCATGATGCGATCAAAAGGCATTATGATGATTTTCTTAATACCGGGATCAAAAAGCTGCAAAAGCAGGTAAGCGGTCGTCAATTCTCCCGGGATCGCCACTGTTTTATCTGCAAGCTCTGAGACCGGTATCTGCTCTCTTGCCACTATCAGAGGTCCGCATCCCCTTCCAAGAGCGCTTCCTGAACTGAGCAGGCAGTAGTCGTCTCTGAGATGACCGAAAGCGTGGAAAGAGACCTTGGTAACATCCAGCTCTTTCTTGAGCGCCATTCTGTTCAATGTTTCTACGTCTTTCAGGATCTCAGAGAAATCCATGTCCCCTTTTATTTTCCTGTGGACCAGAGCATAGAATATGAAAGTATCGTTCGGGCAGGGAGAATAGCCAAGAGAAATTGTTTTCATAATGCTCTGACCAGTTCAATCACAGCTCGATTGCAGTTTGAAGCTGCTTTTTCTATATCCCATTTTTTCATATCTCTATCCTCGATCATATTGCTTATTCCCCTGATCTCGATCATCGGGATGCTGTAAAGGGCGGCGATATGAGCCACAGCAGCACCTTCCATGTTCTCGCATATGCCATTCCACCTTTTTCTCAGGATCTCCCCGCTCTCAAGCGTGCCGGAGCACTGGGATACAGTGATGAAATTTCCCGAGTTCACCACAAAATCGCAGCTTCTTGAAACCTGAACCGCAAGCCTTGCCATTTCCATATCCAGGGGAAAGGTATTGTAATATTCCCTATCATCTTTTAATAATGGAAAACCTGTGAATTCCATTGAATGCCAGCCGTCTTTCGTCAGCACCCCTTCCTCACCATAGTTTTCACTTTCCGCAACAGCAATATCGCATGCTGTGCCTGGATATGCGCCTCCTGTGCCTGAAAGTATCATTAGATCTATATCGTAGTTCTCCAGGATCAGAGTTGCGGAATGTGCTGCATTGACCTTACCTGCGCCGCAGTGGGTAAAGATAATGGATTTCCCGTACAGTTCCCCTTCAGATATGATCTTCAACTCCTCTCCTGGTCTGGGGCTGATGATGCTTCTTAATCCTTTTGATTCAAGAGGTGTTGGCACAATAAGTGCAATGTCCATACGGTCTGATATTGTTCCTCATGAAATAAAACCCTGACCTGTACTTGTTCTGGGTTTCACTTACCTGATCGCATTTACAGGGATCCAGAATGTAAAGGTGCTCCCTTCGCCGTGCTTGCTCTCGACCGTGATACTGCCCCCATGCAGTTCAACAAGTTTCTTTGAAATCGCAAGCCCGAGCCCAGTACCTCCATATCTCCTTGATATACCTGAATCTATCTGCTCGAATTCCATGAACAGTTTGCCTATATCTTCTTCTTTGATCCCGATACCTGTATCAGCTACGGAGATCCTTGCCATATCTCCGTCCTTCTTCGCTGTTATTGTAATACTTCCTCCTCCACGCTTACTGAATTTCACAGCATTGCTGAGAAGGTTGAAAAGCACCTGCTTGAACCTCTGCTGGTCTGCTTCAATGAAATCAAGTTGAGGATCAAGTTCAGTTTTAAGTTCGATATTCTGCTTTGCTGCCTTTTCTTTGATAAGACTGATGGTCTCGTTTATGACTCCAGGCACATGCAGCTTTTCGATTATAAGTTCAATTTTTCCAGCCTCTACCTTGGAGATATCGAGAATATCGTTGATGAGATTGAGCAGAAATCTGCTGCTTGTAAGAATGTTATTCAGATAGTGCTCCTGCTTTATGTTCAGTTCTCCGATTTTCTTTTGCTTCATGAGCTCTGAAAAGCCAATTATCGAGTTCAGCGGGGTTCGAAGTTCATGGCTCATGTTTGCCAGGAACTCTGATTTCGCTTTGCTTACATATGCAAGGCGCTCATTTTCATTTCGCACTTCCTCTCCTTTTTTGCGTTCTGAGATATCACGTAGGAAGCCGCTGTAGAAAGTCTCATTCCCGCTCTTCCATGTTCCAAGTGAAAGCTCAAATGGGAACTCACTGCCGTCCTTCCTGAGTCCGTGCAGTTCTATCATTTTTCCAATGATGTGTTTCTCGCCATTCGAAAGTAATCTCTCCAGACCTTTTTTATGAGCATCTCTGTACCGCTCAGGCATCAACAGAGCTACTGGCCTGCCGCGTACATCTTCATTTTCATAGCCAAACATGTTCTGTGCACGTTTATTCCAGAAAACGATGCGTCCGTTCAGGTCAGAGGTGATGATCGCCTCATTGGCTGACTGCGCAACCGAACGGAAGCGCTCCTCTGCCTGAGAAAGCTTTTCATAGGGCAGCTCAATCGCAGACCTGTACATGCCAAGATACATGAACAGGAAACCAGTAATTATCAGTAGATGTCCTGAAAGTTCATAATAGAAATAGATCAAGTCACTGACGACAACACAAATTGAACCGTAAATAAGAAAAATCAGATTCTTCTGGTTTGTTCTCCTGAACCGTCTTGCATACAGGTAGGTCGCACATAAAATGACCCCTGTGGATATTGACATTGCGGTTCTTATTTCAGAAGTACCCATTAAGGGCAGATAAACAGGATAATTGAGCCCGGTAATAAAGGAGACTGATGATAAAAAGATAATCAAAGCGAGCAGGACAGGTTTTCTGGTTAACCGCGGACATGTATCTTTATAAACAAATGCACTTGCAAGAAGCAATGGAGCCAGAATGAGCCTGGACATGATAAAGAAAATAGCTGATTTCTGATGTGTGTTCTTTGTGATGAAATCAGGCATAAAAGGGTAAGAGAATGTATGGAGCAGAATTAAAAAACCCACAACAAAGAAAGTCCCGCCTATGAAAAGAGAATGATTATCCCTGCTTTTATCGTATGCGTGCCATGTGATTGTAAATATTGAAAAAGAAACGAAAATAGCTAAAAATTCGGGTGCAACCTCAAGATAACCTTCCAGTGCCTCCTGATTTGTGATCAGTGAATCTATCGCTTCTTCAAGAAAATATCCAGTAAGAAACACTGCAGTAATAATGAGCATCAATTTCAATATGTGTTTCACGTTTTCACTGATCATATCAGAAGGTTATTTCTCTCAGTAAGATTTATTAATGATTATCATAATAATGATATTTATAGTTATCCTATATCTCACCACATATATGAAAAAAATGATCCTGGTTTCAATAATAGCTCTTTTACTGTCCCTGGTTGCTTCTATGCAGGTGGTGAATTCAATAAGTAAGCCCTCTGCGTGTCTGAATTGCCATGATCTAAAGCACCAGAATAATTCGCTGTTTCAGGATCATTCCGACAGGGGCATCAATTGCATAGACTGTCATTCCGGTCAGGGCATCAGAGGGTATGTCGAATCGAGAGAAATGTTGATAAACGCTATTGTGCTGGAAAAATCCAGTCCAGTCCTGCGCTATTTATATCAGAACAACTCCTATAATTCAAGTTTTATTCACCTGAAGCCAGACTGTATGAAATGTCATGAGGGTGTAAAAAGCCTTTATTTCAATCACTCAGATGCAGCAAACTGCACCCGGTGCCACAAAGTTTTTGGAGCGCAGGTGCAGCCTGAGACAGGTTTCTGGAAAAAAATGGGAACTGGAGGCCACAGGAACAAGACCTGCGAGGACTGCCATACCACAGGCTTCAGGATCCCTGCGTGCACAGACTGCCACATTCCCCACAGAGAGGGAGCGAACTGGGATAACGGTGTTTGCCTGGCATGCCATAGCAGCCCCCACATACCTGTAAAGAGCGGAAGCTTCAATGGGATTATTCCAAAAGAGAACTGCGGTGCATGTCATAATAGCGCCTATGAAACCCTTACGTTCTATAACAGCAAGCACAATCAATTGAGCTCATGTACTTACTGCCATGCTTCTCACGATGAGAAGAAAAAATGCTTTGACTGCCATCTTGGACAGCATCTCTCCCATCCGTTTGCCAGGGAAAACTGTGCGGCATGCCACGGAAAAGCTGCGTGCAAGGACTGCCATACAGAGCCGCATGCACCGTTGCGCCTTCCCAAAATAACCACGAAAGATCAGTTCAATAACTATGCGGCCACAAGGAAAGGTCACTGATACCTTCCTTTCTTCATACTGATATTGTCATGCTCATAGGTCGGGGGAAGGATCAGGTTGATATCCACATTGACATCAGAATGGCATCCCATGCATGTGTAATAGCCCCTGGATATGTAAGAGCCATTGACATTTCCGTGCGTGTATCCGAAGAGCGGGTATGCATCATACGGGGATGACTGGTTACTTGTGGTGAGATAATACTCGCTGTGGATATTATCCACGCTTATATTGTATCCCGCAGCCGTGATATTTGAGTTGATGCCAAGCAGCGAGGGATCATTGTACATATATATCCTGTTTCCATGACATCTATCGTCATCGCATGAGCTCACTATCGCGGTACCTGCATGCGCCTCGATGCCGAGCAGAGAGCGGCTGTGGCACAGCATGCAGATCTCATCACCATCCATGGCCCCGTTCCCGTTCTTATCAAGGGATTCGTTCATGTACTGACCTGTATTGCTGCTGTTGATCCACACGCTTCCGTTCCAGTTCCATATATGACCTCCGTTTACGGTTATATTTCTGCTGCTTTTGTCGTACGATATGCCGCCGATCGTGAAATAGGTGGTGTAATTGTAATTCAATCCTGCCTCTTTATGTTTTAAATTGACGTAATTGGGAAGCTCAAGCTGGTTCTTGATATCAGAGTGACAGGTCAGGCAGCTGATGTTGGCAGAACTGTAAAAAGTATGCTGGTTCGCAAACAGGGTTGCCACGTTCGGTATGGCTGATACTGCAAGCGCAATCAATGCAATATAGATCAGCGTAATTCTGTTCATGCTACCTCCTGCTGTTGTTAAAGAACTCCTTAGCCCTCTGATATATGGCATTCCTGTTCGAACTGTTGATCAGATAATGGGCAGACTGGCTGTTCGCCACGATCTCGCCGTTATGGATCGTGATATTCCCTGTGGTAAGATTGTAGTTCGTGTGGCAGTCTGTGCAGTAGATGTTCTTGGTAAGATTGTGAGCCGCATTGATATTGTACACCTCTGTTGCATTTGGATTGTAGCCGTGACAGGCGCATCCAATGTTCTTATGCGCGTTTGATGCAATGTTGATGGTCGCTACCTTTTCAGGATGGCATTTATTGCAAAAATCCGCTGCAGTGGTCTTGTTCTCGTATAAAATATGGCTTCCAGAGAAAAGTCCAGAGACGCTGATCATCAGGAAGACCATTATCACACCAATGCCCGCTAAAATCAGGATAATTCTTCTGTTCATAGCTCACCTGTAATATTTATCAGGGTATGTGTGGCAGTAATCGCAGTCCTTTTCTTTCCAGTAGCCGTAGGTCGTGATCGCTTTGTTATAGAGCGCTGCGCTGTGGCATGTGGTGCAGTCCGTGATGTTGACCACATTTGTTCCGTTGTAGAAATACGTGCTCGGTTTCGCTGTGATATTGTGCCTGTCCTTATCTGGTATCGGGTCAGCCTGCACTGCATGGCAGTCCTCACATGCCTTTCGCGCTTCTATGTTCTTATGCCCTTTTGTATGGCAGATCGTGCAGGATAACGAGTTATGCAGGCTCAGGTCATACCTGCCAGGGTCCACGTACCTGTCAGGTCTGTACGTGGTGTTCATAGCCTCGAAGGAATAGTGGCAGCCAGTACATGAGCCCCAGGTAACGTTGTGCAGGAATGGGGTTACCGTCGTGTTCGAGGACAGATTGATCCCGTGACACAGCCTGCATGCGGCATCGCTGTAATCCTTCAGCGAATGGTTATAATACGTCGAACGGTTGTAGATGCTGGCTGCGTATGTCCCGTTCGTGATCTCAGGAGGAACAGAGAGATTGGCTTTCGTGAATGTCTGGGTCATATCGGTGTAGTTCTTCCCTCCGCCTGAGTAGCCCTGATAATGGCATGAAGAGCACCACGAGCTTCCGCTGATGCTTGAGTTCACGATATTGTTCCCTCTCCAGCTCGCAGGTCTCCCCAGGGCAGTGGCATTGTGTTTTGTATCGTTGTGGCAGTATGTACATGCTGTCAGAGCAGAATTCCAGTAGCTTGAGTTCCACACACTCCCGTTCGAGGTATTATCGCTGTGCGCCAGAGGCGAGGGGATCTTTGGCGGGACTTTTGAGAGCTTTGAGTCAACGTTTGCTGTCTGGTGGCAGGTGGTGCAGTTTACAGCAGTGGTATTATTTGTGCTATAGGTGGCATTGGGCTGGAGATATTTCTCAGGATGTATATCCCTGCCTGTGTTCTGGTGGCATTCGGTGCAGTTCACTGAATTGTTATGCTTTTCTTTAGATTCTGTAACAGCGCTGCTGTAGTTTGTGCCTCCGCTTCCGTTATTCCCATGGCAGACAAGGCAGTAACTTGAGTTTGGCAGGCTCAAATCCGGCTTAAAGAGCGTTGAGTTGTGCATCCAGCCAGTATTGTGGCACTGCGAAGTGATACATGTCGGGTTCGAGGAATTGTAGCGCAGGCTGTGGTTTGAGATACTGGTGTTATAAGCAGGATCTATCATTGCCGGGGCAAAAGCAGAGCTTGTGTTCTGGTGGCAGTAGGAGCAGTTGGCGCTTGAGCCTATCCTGAGATCTGCTCTCTTCTTTCCGTAATGGCTCGAGCTGTTATTACCGCCGTTTGCTCCACCGTACACAGCGCCGCTCCCTGAGTCAGGGTCGTTTGCAAAGATCATCATCTCGCTTAAATTATGGCATTTGTAGCAGACTGCGGCACTGGGTGTCCTTATATCCGAACCATTCCAGTAATGCTCCGTGACATTGAGTACGGCAGAAGGCGTATAGTTGAAGTTCTGCGCAGCGCCCGGAACATGGCAGTCTGTGCAGTTGTACGGGATCTTATATTTCGTTGGATGCGCATAAGGTGTCTGCGGTTCACTGCCGTTGCTGTGGCATGCCCAGCACCGCCTGTTGTTTGAATAATAAGCTGTGGCATTTGAAGCTGATGTGCCGTTGTTGAGGTTCCTGTGCAGTGCATTCGTATCATTGGTTGAGGTCACATTGATACGTGAGAGCAGAACGATACCATTCAGATCGTGGCAGTCCACGCAGTTGGCTCCCCCGACTCTTGTCAGGTTGTGCATGAGCTGCGTTATTCTTGTGAAGCCGTACGGGTATCCGTGGCAGCGGTTGCATGAGGAGTCGTTCATGTTTGGATAATACTTGGTGTAACCTGAGTGGTTGGTGTACTCGTATATGCTGGTATTGGCTCCATACTGCGAATTGCCACTGATTTCAGGAGGAACTGGCACGTTGAAAAAAACATTAACCATATCGTTATAGTTATCCGTGCCGTTGGCGTAGCCCTGCCAGTGACATGATGCACACCAGGTGGTATTGCCTAAAGTGGAGTTAACAGTATTGTTCCCCTTAAACAGACCGACATTGCCCAGTATGTTAACATTATGTATCTCATTAGAATGGCAGTACTCGCACCATGTAAGCTGGTTGCTGTTGTTCCAGTACCCAGGCGTCTGGTTCCATTTCGCACCAGCCGTCGGGTCATTGCTGTGCTCAAGAGGTACGGCGACCTGTGGCGCGCCTTTGCCAGTATAGTTCCCTGCCTTGATCCTGGAAAGGAGAGTATTTAAAAAGCTTGAATTCTGATGGCAGTTGGTGCAGTTGCCTGTTGCTGGATTATGGTTGTTATGGTTTAATGTTACATACGTGGCGTTCTGTGCAACGACCTGTATCACGTGCACATCGTCGCTGTGGCAGACGGTGCAGCCCACACTGTTATTATGTTTTGAATAATCCTGATGGCAGGTTGTACACTGAGTGCTTTCAGTATCACTATTTCTGATAAATCTTTGTGCAGTATCTGGTTTGGTTATGGCATGCATCGGACCATGGCAGATGAAACAGGGCACAGTGGAGTTGGGCGTATGGAACGTGGCATTGAATGACGAGCCGTTGTTGTTGGAATAAAGGCTGAGAGCAGTCGAGACAGTGGCACTGCTCAGTGTGGACTTATTTGAGATGTCCTTCCTGTCCCAGCTTGACCAGTTTCCATGGCATCCTGAGTTGTAGCATGAGTAAATGAGCTGGTTACTGTTGTGCGTTGTATAGCTGCCGTGGCAGTTAGAATTGCTGCATGAGATGTTCCTGTGAACATCAGCCGGTTTATTCCAGTGATTGATGTTGGAATTCGTCCCCCCGGGTCTGCCGTCAAATGACTGGTGGCAGAGCGTGCAGTTAAAGTTCTGGTGTTCACCCTTTTTGCCTGTTGTCGGATCCCTCCCCGAGAGATAAGGGGAATTGGCTGTCGCACCGGTAGAAGGGTTTTTTTCTCCATGCCCGGTACATGAGCCTGATGCAAAGGTGCATCCCCACCAGTTGTAGATAAAGGTTGTGTTCACACCCAGACTTCCATTTGTGGCCCTGATCTTCCAGCTTCCAAAATAGTTCCTTGCATTCAGGTCAAAGCTGAAATTGGCAAGACCCCGGGAGTTCGTGGTATCGTTCACAATTGTTAAAGCCGTCCCATTGGGGAAATATAACGTAAAGCTGACCACCTTCCCTGATACAGGTTCCCCGTATCTATTTAAATAAAGCGCAGTGGCGTTTATCTTGGTGTTCTTACCTGTCCAGTAATTCGAATTCCAGTCTCTATCTGGAATAGCGAAGCCAGCCATAGTGTCAGCTTTTGCTCCAGTGCGCCTGGGGTCGTCCAGGATTACATACCTGTTGGCGGCAGCAAGTATTTTACCCTCACCTGCATAGTAAAGAGACTCATTGTGAAAGTCAGGCGGCAGGATGGCTCCTGCTCCCTCTATATGGCATAAATAGCACTGGTTGTTCTTGGTTTCAGTATGAGGTCTTACTGGATCGAGTCTTGGGTCGCGAGCTTGACCCCATATTGAAGCATTTGTAGCATTTAAATGGCAGTAAATGCACCCCTCTGGCTTGACGTTCCCTATAGTCTCTACAAGTGACGAGGTAGAACCGTAATGAGAGATGCTCTCAGCAGCCGAAATATTTCTTGGATCTGTGATATTTGCAATACCAAGATTTACACTGTTGTTATGGCATGTAATGCATGTAGCATTAAAGGTCAGTATTCTGGTTTGAGAAGTAGATATATCTATATGATTGATAACTGTGGCTGCATTGTCTGCATTTGGATACGGTTTCGTATCAGTACTGTGGCAGCTATAGCACGTATACGGGCGGCTAAAGATATCGCCCATGCTGCTATTTCCTGGCTGGGAGCCATCTGATTGATGACAGCCCCAGCACTTCTTGTTATCCGCTGGCGCATATGAGGAGTTAGCAGCATTGCTGTTCAGATTTGCATGGACTGAGAGCTTCATGGCAGTATTATTGACATGGATCTCTGTTCTGCTGCTGCCGATATCATGGCATCCCAGGCAGTCAGGTCCGCCTCCGCCCACAGAGACACCGTGCATGAACTGGGTGATTCCGGTGTAGGATCTGGAGCCATTATGACATGAGTAACAGACGCTGTCAATGAAGGTCGCAGTAGTGGAATGGTCGCGCCCTCCCCTGAAGTAAGTTGAATCCCGAATATTAGAAGGCGGTTCAAGCGAGCCATCAGCAGTGAATGCAGAAATCATATCTGAGTAATTGGCGTAGCCAGGATAGTGGCACGAGGGGCACCATGTTGTATTTCCTATGGTGGAATTCTTTGTATTGGTTCCCATGAACCGCGCGGGTCTGCCAAAGGCACTTTGTTTATGACTGGTATCACTGTGGCAGTATCTGCAGGCTGAGCCCGGATCCTGCGGAGTCCAGAAGTTGTCCCAGACAGTCCCTGCAATGTTATTATCGCTGTGCAGAAGGGGAACTGCAATCTGGGGGGGATTCCCGCCTGTCTGGTTTCCTGCAAGACTTTGAGCCTTAAGGCTGCTATAAAAAGTGCTGTTCTGATGGCAGTTTGAACAGTTGCCTCTTGCAGGATTTGGGTTATATCTATCTGAGGTTATATATGTGGCATTCGTTGCAAAAACCCGTATGACATGCACATCATCGCTGTGGCACAGGGTGCAGTTTACGGTATTGTTATGCTTACTGTACGTCGTATGGCAGACCGTACATTGCTCGTTCTCTGTTATGTTATTTTTAATAAACCGCTGGGATTCAACCGGCTTGGTTATATTGTGCATCGGACCGTGGCAGGTGAAACACGGCACTGTGGAGTTGGGAGTATGGAATGTGGCGTTGAAGGATGAGCCGTTGTTATAGGAATAAAGGCTCGTGGCGGTTGAGACTGTGGCGCTGCTGAGCGTGGATTTGCTTGAGATGTCTGCCCTGCTCGTGTGGCAGCCTGAATTATAACAGGAGTTAATAACAGCATTTGTTCGATGAGAATTACCTGACTGATGACAATTTGTATTACTGCAGGATATACTCCTGTGAACATCTAATGGGTTATTTGTATGATTGATGGCTGGATTCTGGCTGCCAGGAAGACCATCGTAGGATTGATGACAGAAGGTGCAATTAGTAGCTGCAGCATAGTGATTGGATATTCCATCTACAGTTGTATCCCGTCCGGATAGATACGGCGAATTTACATTGGCACTGTTGACGTTATCTGGAGGTCTGTTGTTTGATTGATGATTAAAATTACATGATCCTGCATTATACGCGCACCCCCACCAGTTATAGATGAAGGTTGTGTTCGCGCCCAGAGTTCTGTTCGATGCACCGATCTTCCAGTTTCCGTAGTAGTTCCTTGCGTTCAGATCGAAGCTGAAATTAGCCAGTCCCAGCAAATTAGTAGTATCATTGATTGATGCGAGAGCAGTTCCATTCGGCAGGTATAATGTAAAATTTATGACCATATTCGGAACAGGTGCTCCGCCCGCATCAATATAAAGCGCTGTAGCATTTATTATCGTATTCCTTCCTGTCCAGTAGTTCCAGCTATTGTAGTCATAAGCTGGATTCACAAAACCAGAACCAGTGTCCGCTGTTCCTGTTCTCGGATCATCCAGTATCACGAATCTGCTTGTTGCTACCCATATTTTACTCCCTGTAAATTCTGGTGTAAGTTTAATATCTGCATTCAGCACATCTGCATCACTTACCGTTACTGTAGTTGAATTATCGGTGTAGTTCGCTTTGCTGGCTGTTAGAATATAAACCCCGTTGTATATTGTGAAGTTATAGAATCCTGTTGCATCTGTGGTTGTGTTCAGACTGGTGTTCGTTGTAACATTGGCACCGCTGATCGGAAGTCCGCTTGATTCATTGGTAACGTAACCCGACAAAACATAGGTCGGCATAGGTGATAGCGAAATGTTGGCTTCAGTAACATTCGAACCACTGATCGTCACGGTCGTGGAGTTTGTATCATATCCAGTGAGATTGGCGGATATGATATAAGTACTGTTGAGCAGACCCGTGAAGTTATAAAACCCGCTGGCGTTCGTGATCGTGGATAGACTGGTGTTCGTAGTAACAGTAGCGCCGCTCAACGGAAGACCGCTGGATGTGTCGGTCACGTATCCAGATAATGAGTATTTCGTAATATTACTTTCTTCTTCAGTTAAAGTAGAAAGAGAAGGTTCAGGCTCTGTGTATCTTCTTATAATAATATTTCTTATGCGTCCTGCGTCCTGCTGCAGCCATATCCCGAACTGGCCCGGGTTCTCGTTGTCGCTTGCGGCCGCATGAGTTCCTGAGAATCTTGAGCCTCCCCATCCGCCGCTGGAGTTATTGTAGTATGCCTTAAGATTTGTGGGGTTTATTCCCCATGATGCTATTCCAATCCTTGTCCAGGTTGTCGCAGGAAAAGCGCCCAGAAGACCGTTTGTCACAACCACGATTCCTCTGTCGTCTGCTGTTATGTCGTCGTGTGAAGCGTAAGATCCTGCCAGATAAGTGGAATCCGCCATCTCATAGTAATACCAGTGGCTGCTGTCCTCTGTTCCCCCGCTTCCTGTCCCGTTCCACCTTGAAAGAGGGCCGCTTGTCATGTCAGTTAGATAGGCGTTTGTCTGGTATTCTTCGTACTCTACATAGGCATCCCGCTCCCCAAGATTTGTCGGCCTCATGCTGTCTGCGAAGTTGTCTCCTGTATCAAAAGTATAGTAACCTGCAGCATTCCATGCGATGCTGTTAGCCCACACCCCCCCCTGGGCAGTCAAGTCGACTCTTCCCTGGGTGTACTCGCTCTCACGGTCACTTGATGCGTTGTCATACCAGAGATACACCTTTGTCCTGTTATTCGGTCCTGCGTCTGCTGTGGGGTTTCCGTAGTAGAGGTAGTAATTGTTGTCGTAAGACGATGCCGATATGTTTGCCTGCAGCATGAAGGTAATGTTTGTTGCTGTGCTGTTAGGATTGAGTATCTCCCGGTCAAGTTCTGTATTGCCCGTGCCGTTCCAGTAGACTATTCTTGTGTCGTTCCCGTTGCCCATGAACTTTGTGCCTGTTGTGTTTGTTGTGAGGCGCACGGTGTAATTCTTGTATCCTTTATAAGGGGAGTTGGCGCCTGTTGTCACGTTTATCTGTTTCCTGTATGTCCAGGATGCATTCCACCAGGATCCAGCCGGATCAACCGCTATGTACCACGGGCGGGCTTCGGTGAAGGTCTTAGCGGAGCCTCTGTTCTGGTAATCTATTTCCAGTGGTCCCAGAGCATAAAGGTACGGCCATTTATGCGGAACTGAGTAAGAGTATATTACGGGTGTTTTTCTTTCGGTTAAGTTTATTTTCCATGTGAGGATCTTTGCGTCTTCATCAAAGCTTATTTCTGCGTCTGTTTTGATATTGAATTCGAGCGGAACATATTCCCTGACTATGATGGGATCCAGACCTGTGAATGATTCTATTTCGATTTTTACATCAAACCAGTCCTGCTTTGTGGGGTCTATCTTGCTTTGAGCCGTTCTAACTATGTCGAACTCGCAGTCCTGTTGAACCAGGAAATGAGTGTTGAAGGAAACTACAATATCATCAACCAGAGCAGTAATATTGATTTCATGAACTCCTTCTAATTCTGCCGGATATATTGCATTGAAAATTCCGCATTCACCACTTGAAGCAATTGTTCCATTGCCAGTGGAATAAGTTGTTTTTTCTCCATTTGGATTATTAACCAGGAGAGAGATATCAGAGTTACAAACAGGATGCCCATACCTGTCCAGGACAACTATAATCAATTCAACAGGTTCGCCAGGTTTGTAAATACTCTTTCTTGTATTCAAAGAGACTAAACCCCATTGAAACTCCTGTTCCTGAGCATAGGTTATGCCGTCCTTAACTAATTCTACCTTCAATGTGTATATTCCAGGCTTAATCGCTCTACTCCCTGGCAACTTGAGAGAGATCTTTCCTTCTCTTAACTCTTCAACATCAGGCTCAATATCGGTTAATTCTCCATTATTATAAACAAAAGATTTTATCTCTTTCTTTATTGCCTGTGCATTAAGAGCGTTCTCTCTTACATCACGAACACCAGGGCCTGAACTCTTAGATTTAAATTCGTCCTCACCTATATATTCGAATATGAACTCAGGATTTTCATCCAGACTGAAATGCTTTTTCTTTGCTTCCAAAAAAGGCAATGCACCAGATCTAAGATTATTCTTTCCTTTAAACTGCTTGACTTCGTTAATTCCTGCGCCCACTGCAAATATGCTCAAAGAGCCCGCTGTTGTGCTCACCATATTGTTTGTTGCATTGATTTTAGTGGGTAAATCATTCCATGTCGCATTTGAGATATCATAGCGATAAATAGCCAATTCTTCTTCATCCAGACCTTTCAGTTCCTCATCTGTGTACTGTATGACTATATCGGCTTCTGCGAACGAAACATTGACATCTCTGATCTGCACGTATTTCACAGGTATACCAGGCGCTGAGGTATTCACAGGCATATCAGTGCCGTAATTTTCAAGCACCACGTTGCTGTTGTGAGAGTCTCCTGAGATCCTGAGACTGATCGAGATGTTCTTTGTTTCAAGGGCATCAAAGGATATCCGTGCATTTGGGACGTCTTTCCAGCTTATGGAGCTGACATTTGAACTCTGATTGCTGGAAGAGTCAGCTATTATTATTTCTATCGTACCGTTCAGGAGATTGCCCGTGCCGTCCAGAAATACAAGATCCCCGCTCGTCCTCTTTTCCTGGGTGAGCGAGGGCAGGGGGTGAAGCATCAATAAAGCTACCGCTGCACCTGAGAGTAGGATCAGGGCAAATATCAGCAGTCTTATGATGCCCTGCTTTGACAGTTTTTCCCGTCGGGTTATCATTTTTCTCGTTATTTATTAAAGATGCCCGATTTAACAAATAGTTTTTGGTGAGCATAAGCATTATGATGATATAAATAGACGGGGTTTGCGTTTTATAGCCTGCGTTCTAAAAACACAGAGGAAACAGAGAAAAACACTATCTCTGTGATCTCTGTGCCCTCTGTGGCTGATTTCCTCTGCCATTACAGATTTATCCAGAACACTCATCTCCAAATAGCTCACCGCAGAGAACGCAAAGAGCGCAAAGGTCATAAAAATCGTTCTTTGCGTACTTTGCGCCCATTGCGGTGTTTTAACATCTATGTAAAGTCATAATCCACTTTAATCGAGATATTAGTTGAGCCAAAAGCAATTTTTATGATAAGGCTTTAAAACCTGAAATAAATACTAATAATACCCTGATTGTTAAAATATTTTATTTTTCGTTCAATAATTTAGCCACAGAGACGCAGAGGCGCAGAGCGCGAAAACAAAGGAATATTTCAGGTTTCTGCGCTGCATTTTCATGTAAAGATCTGTTTCATCCATGTAATCCGTATTCAGTCACCCTGTCACGATAATTTGACCGTGGTCACCTTTACGCTCACTTCGTTCCCGGCAGGATCCAGCACTCTTGTCAGTATCCTGACAGGCTTTTCCAGATCGAGCTTTCCAGAAAGCTTCAGGGTTATGGGGTATGTGCCATAGATACCCTTATAATCGTAGATGTTTAGCTTGTCGGCTTCATTTTTCGCAGTTAATTCATCAGTCCTACCATCATCGATCTTAATATTTATCCCTGTTTTTTTCTCGTTAAGTGTTAACGTAAGATAATTTTTTTCATCAAATAATCTTACAGTATTACCATTATCGATTTTTTCAATTTTTGCTGTTTTTACCCAATCAATACCAAATTTCTGTTTAAGAAATTCTTTGACTTTCTCATCATAGCTTCCTGGAATTTCATCCCAACTAAATAAATTCTTTTTAGCATCCGGTATTCGCACAGAATACCACCCGCTCATCTCCTGCTTTTCCTGCAATACCAGCACAGTTATTCCAGGGCTCATCAGAGGCGTATCATCAGGCACCTCCATCCTTTTAGTATAGGAAAGAGATGCGTTCACCTGGGATATGATCCTGGAGATGTCGTTATCAGGCGGCGGTGCCAGGGTAACATCTACCACCAGGACATCAGTATTTTTTTGCATGGTGATATAAAAAATCGCGCCTATCACAAGTACCAGTATTGCTATGATAATTATTATGTTTCTCATCGCAATGAGATTGAATTAGAACATAATAAATATTGCTGAAAAAGAAAAAAAAATTAACTACTGATTCTTCATCAGTAGTTGGTAGTGTTGGTAGTGACATTCGTAGCGTTGAACGTCATTGTGCCTGATCTGTTGTAGACATCGTACTCATAGCTGTAGCCGCCCTTCCTTACCCAGGTCATCTCCACTCTGGCTTTGGTGTGGCAGCCCACGCATGCTTCGTTTGCACCCTTCAACCAGGGCTGCTGTGTGGCATTGTCTGCGAAGATCCTGTGTGCATCGTCTGTGAAGTTCACTGCATAATGGCAGCTCACACACTCCACTGTCACTGCGGCATGGAGGGTATAAGTCACATTGGTACCATTGGCATACGTGAAGTTCCCTGTCAGGAGATTGAGTCCAGCGTTAATACCGCTGCTTCCGTTGGTCTGGTTGCCTGTGGGTATGAGGCCGGCATTGATCGTGCCAGCGCTGTGGCATGCTTTACACTGATAGCCATTAGCGTCATTTATCATTGTGGTATGGTAGGCACTGCCTGCTAATTCTGCTGCAACATCTGAGTGGCATTTGGTACAGATCGTACCGTTACCTGCTTTGTCGAAAGAGTGCTGACCTGAGAACAGTGACAGCGCATTGGGTAATGCAAATAGACCCAGCATTATTACTGCTATCAACAGCACTAAAGTCCTGTTCTTCATAAGATTCACCTCTTTAACTTTTCTTTGATCATTATTTTCATCACAATAGATATATATCTTGTCATCATTGTGATGCTCATTATCATATAATACCAGGGGCTTTCTTATAAGCCGTGATCAATGTATCGAAATGATCTGTCCTTTTTTTCCATTTTTCACTGTCCTGGATCTCTTCATGGCATCTTGCACAGTTCGTATGGCATGAGATACAGTTTACACCCCTGGGTCTGTGGATCGTTATGAGATTTCCACCGCTCGGAAGAAGTGGATCTGGATATGCATGGCACCTGCCGCACGCCTCATCCCCGATGGATGGAATCTTCGGGATTTTATCCCCGTGGCATTTTGCGCATGTCACGTTATCGTTCACTGGATGCTTTTCATGGGAAATCCTATGGCATTTCAGGCAGTAGGCTCCTCCTCTTGCATGTTCATTGATCGATTCCGCCTGTGGGATGAACTTTTTTCCTGATAGATGGCATTCCTCGCAGATGTTCTCTTTCATGGTAACCAGCAATGTAAAATTGGTATAATTGACGACAGTGCTCTCTTTCTGTACAATTTCCTTCTCCTGCGGCTGCTTATCTGCTGTGATAGCAGGCACGACGAATCCAAGGGATATGCCGATAACCACACTGAATATAAGTATCAGAAATACGGTTTCCTTTTCCATAATGATCTATGCTATTTTTTTATTAAACGTAAGAATCAGAAATATTGCAAATAGAAACGTGGTTATTGTTACCGCACCCTCAAGCCAGGGCAGCCTTTCATTGATCATCTGGACAAGTCCCTGTTCAGACACTTTCTCAGGCGTATTCACCGGTGCAGGAGCAGTTACTGCGATCCCGGCTTTTGACTCATGCGAAAGAACCTGCAGTTTCTTAACCGGAAGCTGGGCATACCACTCAAATCCCTGATTTTTCGAACTCATCTCTGGTGCCTTAAATTCCAGTGTTCCTGGAGCAGGAGCAGAGATGTTATAGATGATGTTCGCAGTCTCCCCCGGGTTCAGGAACCCTGAGAAAGACATCGCTCCCGAGAGAAACGTGGCATTCCTGGGCACTGTCTCTTTAACCGTGATATTGGTCGGGATGTCGCCGTTGTTTATTATTGAAAGTGTTACCTGCAGAACATTTCCTGGATATGGACTGGTATTATTGAAGCTCCTCTCCATGCCTGTATAGGGGCCTGATACAGCTGTCCTTGGCGATTCCGATTCTTTATGCACTTCTTCCCCCCATTCGTTCCAGATAAGCTCTGCCTTTGGAAGATTGTAAACTCCCTGTCTTTTTGCCGCGAGTGTATATCTGAATTCCTTATATTCTCCTGCATTGATGTCAAAATCCC
>JAPZAV010000109.1 GCA_027460465.1 Candidatus Methanoperedens sp.
AGGTTAAGTAAAGATTATGAAGGGTTACCTGAAACCAGCGAGTCAATGATTTATGCTGCGATGAGTCACCTGATGGTTAAGCGGCTATCACGCATTCAAGCTTCAAGTCAATGAAGGAATATTCAGACAAGCTCTTAGAGAAATACACAGGAAGATATTGGCGCTCTTGGGTTCAAGTTATGAGAAAATGTATTTGTGTTAGAGGTATCTGCGGAATGTGGGATATAAATAATACTTGTTGATATATATTATCTTATCTGGTGGCGGTGCGGTCATATAATCCAGTTATGAATCTTTTAAAAATTCTACTCTTTCAAATCAAAAAAAATGCTATTAGTAAGATTTTTATAATTATTATGTGATATAAGATCCGAAAGATATATATGATTCAAATATCGTTATAATCATCATTATCAAAAAACCGTTTGTTATAGGTGGTATATTGGGTCCATATTATACTTACATTAGGAGGGAAAAAATTAACAATAATATATAAAAAAATAATGTTCTGTTGGTTTATTTATGTATATTTCATAAGAAACCCAGGTTTAAATGGTTCGAGATGTGCGGGATCCTACCATATAAGGTGACTGGGTAAGCACATCAGTATGCATGAGTAGAATTGAAAGGTCGTGCGCGAACACAACCTTTCAGAGAGGAAATACCTTACGGCATTTCCTGCAGCATGTCGGTCGACTTACTGCAGGTATTAATCTGTGGGATTTGAATATAAATATTTCCTCTTTCTGCGATGATTGCGAATGGGTAAATGAAGAGAAGTCAAAGGAGGAAATAAAATGAATACGAGAGAAACGTGGAAATCCAAAGCATCTGCAATATGGGTGTGGTCTATGATCATATCGATTATTGCAATTGCTATGGTTGGAACAGCATCGGCGAAATCGCTATATGTGAACAAAGATCTAAATGCTAATAGTCCGATATCAGCCTATGATATACAACCAGCGCCAACATATTTAGTATATCAAATGACATCGGTTCCAACTCACTACGGAGGAGCAGGACTGGCTATTGATACAGACTCGGAGATTTTATTTGTGACATTCGAAGGATATGGTACAGTTGATATCGTAAATGCAAAAACACTGGCAAAATTAGGAACGGTTACAGCACCTAATGCAAATAACTTAGCTGGTATTGTTGTTGATCAGGATAAACAGAAAGTTTATTCTGTAGATCGAAGCACAAATCACTTATATGTATATTCTTGGGATGCAACCACCAAAACGCTAACAAACGACGTCACGGCATCGCCATATTATATACCCTTAACCGGAATTGCTTCAGGTGGTGCATATGGGATAGCACTTGATGAAGTACATGATCTGCTCTACTTAGCCGATTTGTCTAAAAATGTTAAAATCTTCAAAACTGCTGACTGGTCATCTGCAGGTACTATCACTGTAAGCCAGGGTGCCATGGGCATAGCTGTAGACACAAAGAATGGATTAGTATATACTGGAAATGCATACGAAGGTTATGGAAGCACACATCTGCTTAGCAAATATGATTTAAATACTAATATCGAGCAATCAAAAGATATAAGAACATTATCAGGTGGTGTTTCAACTGACAATGTTGTAGGACTTGCAGTTGATCCAGCGACAAGTTTGCTATATATTACAACAGGAAATCAAGGATCTGGAGGTTCAGACAGAATAATAGTATTCGATTCTGGACTGAATTATCTTTATGCAACTGTAGATATTGGAAATCCAACAGGAATTGCTGTTCCTGGAAAAGAGATATCATATAACCCCTTAAACCTACAAAAGACCGACGGATTATCTGCATGTGCCAATGCAGGAAGCACTGTAACATATACGCTTTCATATGACAATCAAAACGCATATGATGTGACTGGAGCAACAATCACAGACACACTTCCTCCTGAGGTGGATTTTGTATCAGCATCTAATGGAGGAACACTATCTGGAGATGTCGTCACATGGAACATTGGAGGTATTACCGCAGGAACTTCCGGACAGGTTACTGTGGATGTACAGATCAAATCAGGTACGCCAGGCGGAACAACAATAACTAACAGTGCTACAATTGACACCGACCAAACACCGCCAACGACTCAGAGTGAGACTACTGATACCTGCACTAATCAACCCCCAGTGGCGGAAGCCAATGGTCCATATACTGAAAATGAAGGTTCTTCAATTCCCTTCAGCGCAGCAGGCTCTTCAGACCCTGATGGAGATTCCCTGCAATACAGGTGGGACTTTGACGGCGATGGAACATGGGACACTGCCTGGTCATCAAGCACGGCAGCATCCAACACATGGAACGACGACTTCTCAGGTACTGCAACTGTAGAGGTAACCGATGGCTCGCTTTCTGATACTGACACGGCAGACGTGACTGTCAATAATGTGGCTCCAGACATAACTTCACTATCCGCATCATCATATCTCGTGCAGGTTGGGACACCTATCACGGTGACCGGCGCATTCAGCGATCCTGGCGTTCAGGACACATTCACAGCTTCCTGGACATGGGACGACGGAACAACAGATAGTGATCCTCTGTCTGCAGGATCAACATCTGCGTCGCATGCCCATACATATAGTGTACCAGGTGTCTATACCATCTGCCTGAAGGTTGCGGACGATGACGCAGGTGAAGATACGGAATGTATGCTTGATTATGTGGTAGTCTACGATCCAAGCGCAGGATTTGTAACAGGCGGTGGCTGGATAAATTCTCCAGCAGGTGCATATGTGGCAGATCCGTCATTGATAGGAAAAGCCAACTTTGGATTTGTCTCTAAATATCAGAAAGGCGCTACGACTCCAACTGGACAGACAGAATTCCAGTTCAAGGCAGGTAATCTTAACTTCCATTCAAGTAGTTATGATTGGCTTGTCGTAGCTGGCCCAAAAGCGATGTATAGGGGTTCAGGTAATATCAATGGCGCAGGGGATTACGGATTCATGTTGAGTGCAATCGATGGTCAGGTCAATGGCGGTGGTGGAGTAGATAAATTCCGCATCAAGATTTGGAATAAAGGCACAGGAGAAGTTGTATATGACAACCAGATGGATGCTCTCGAAGATGCAGATCCGACAACTGCTCTCGGTGGCGGCAGCATAGTCATCCACAAATAAGCTCTGCAAAACGGTATGAGCTAAAAATGGGGCATTATTCAGTCGTATGCCCCACCATTTTTTTCTTCTATCAGTTATTTTGTTTGTTTATTATGAAGTTTAATTTGCGCCTGAATCAAATTTACTGATACAAAAAATAGAAAAGAATTTCAAACACTTCGAGCATCCTCCTGATGCCCTACAAAATTCATTACGTGGTCCGTGACGAACACCAACCGAGATACTCCATTTTCTATGTGGGGAGGCAACATCCCTCAGTAAATATGATTTGCGTTAAAGTTTAAACCAGTTAAATTTTAAACTGGTTTAAGTTTCTACAGGTTAATCGGTGAAACTGATTCCTTCTTCTTTACGATTTCCTCTACCTGCTCCCCATAGGTCGCCCAGGCAGCCCTGATGCACCACCGCAACGCCTCTGATGTGTTATCCGTTCCGAGCATCTTCTTGACCAGATCCACTTTTTCAGCTTCATCGTCTGTGAGTTTTGCGGCTTTAACCGTGGCGCCTGCGCTCTTTTGTGGTGGCAGTGGCAGTGATGATTTACCAGGCAATGAGGTAAAGTCTAATCTGGCCAGTACTCGAATAAAAAAGATGTGCTTTTTCCTGTTTGTACAATCACAATGCTCTGAGCTTTTTATCAGCTCCACAGGCATGCAATCTCACAGGCCTGCAGGAGAACTTCAGCTGGATCTAGTCAGGTCCTGGCTAAAATCTTAACCCAATTGTGAAAGAATGCAGCTCCTCGATTGCACAAAAGTATAACAGGCTGGCTGCCTGCAATAGCACCATTCCACTACCCTCCTCAAAATAACCCCTCATTTCGCATCCTCGTAGCCCCTTAAATGAGATATAGTTCAATCTCCTGCCGAAAATATACAGCACCTCAGCAACAAACTGTACATATGGATACAGCTATCGCTTTACAACAGCTTAACTGCCTCCACACTTGAGGGCGCAGTCCAATCCCAATGCGTATTAATGCATTTATTCTAAAGCATGAATGAATGCTTCCGCATTGTACTTCGCATTTTCATTTTTCGGGGTCAATTTCAAGGATCTTTGTGAAACATTCCAGAGCTTGCCTATAGTCCCCGTTTTCTATTAGAAGAACGCCCTTATTATAATATGCCAGACTGTAATTCTTATCCAGATCAACTGCTTTGTCAAAACATCTTAACGCTTCATTAATGTCTTCCATATGCTGATATGTGATTGCCTTATTCAGCCATGCTTTAGGATACTGCGGATATAATTCCAAAGCCATATCGTAAAAATCAATTGCTGAGGAATAATCCCCAAGATGGTCGTAACAGATTCCGAGATTCATATATGCATCTGTGCATGTCGGGTCGCTTTTGATTACCTCCTTATAGCAGGATATTGCCTTCTCGTATTGCTGGTCAGCGACAAGTCTTTGAGCGTCCTCCATAAGTTTATCACACCTCTGAATTTCTGGATTTTTTCGCACTTCAGCAAGCCATTTCATCTTTTCTGGGTTAATTTTTGTAATCTGCTCCAGACATTCATACGCTTCATCAACCCTGTCTAATTCATTCAGTGCTGCCAGCTTGTATTCCCACAGTTTTTCATTTTTCTCATCGAGTTTAAGGGCAAAATTAAATATACGCAGTGCATCCTCAAACTGCCTGTTCTTAAGATGTTTTTCACCTTTTTTAATGAGCGTATCAATATTCGGATTTTTTACAGGTCGCATTACTTTCACTATGCACTCCCAACGCTTATTAATCTACAAGTTCCATTGCTGTTCATATCATGGAGCTCACCTTTAACCGGGGCACAATTGCAGTTAGAGGAGATGTGCGAATCCCGAATTCTACCTGGGATGAACGTTCCAGAGCCTTCAGAGCAATGGCTCTGCACTACAGGGATATTATTGATTACCTGAATAATTCATGCATCGGCTTTACAGATAGCGTCCTCGACCTTATGCCATGTCCCGAACTTCAGAGCAGCATGATACTGAGGGACTATCAAAAACAGGCTCTGGATGCCTGGATTTTTAATGGCAAACGTGGCGTCATAGTGCTTCCGACAGGAAGCGGTAAGACGGTCATAGGGATAAAGGCGATTTCCCTGCTGAATATTCCGACAATTGTGATTGTTCCAACTCTTGACCTGCTTGACCAGTGGCGTTCCAGGCTGAAGAAAGAGTTTACAATAGAGGTTGGAATCCTTGGTGGAGGGGAGCAGGAAATAAAAGCTTTAACTGTATCCACATACGACTCTGCATATATCCATGCCGCAAGGCTGGGGAACAAATTCGGCTTAATAATCTTTGATGAAGTGCATCATCTTCCTGCCGAGGGCTACAAGCATATAGCCGAGATGTTTGCTTCACCTTTCAGGATGGGTCTAACGGCTACATATGAGAGAGAAGATGGAC
>JAPZAV010000110.1 GCA_027460465.1 Candidatus Methanoperedens sp.
TAGGCGGGGAAACAAATGGGACTTCAAATACTACAGATAGGAATATGAATGGAACAGCTTCAATAAGCCCGAACATGGGTCTTACAGCAGTTCAATCTGCAACCGAAAAAGTTCCTGCAGAAAAGGCAGCCGGGTTTGAGGCAGCTCTGGCAATATTGATATTTCTTGCAATGAAGATGATTGGATGGAATAGAAGATAGATGGTGAGAAGGATAATGCATCGATGAGAATCGTTCGTTTTGATCCCAGAATTAAAATTGAGATAGCTGTAATTGGAATATTCATATTCACTTTCAGCTCAGGCGCAGTTCCTGTTGTGAACGGAAGTATCAATGCAGATTATACAGGAATTCATGAGCCCATCAGTTCCTCAGAGTACAGATATGTCTGGGAAGAAGGAATGGAAACCATTCTTAACATTACGCCGCTGAATTCTGATATTTTTTATTACGATATTGACAGCGGCGCTGGAGGTGAAATCATGAATATCGACATTGGTGATCCTGCACAAAGAACGATCCAGTTGAACAAAGTCACATATACCACGACTACGTTCAATATATCATTCAGATACAGGCAGTTTGGGAATTACAGCGCTATTGGATTCCTGGGAGAAAAATATCTTGCAGCATATACAGATGAATCAAAGATCGCAGAAAAGCCTGTTAATCTCCTCAACCAAAGAATACTTTCAAAGATCCTTATTGATGAAAATAGAAATCATTCATTGAAAGAGGGAAGAACACTGGCACTTGGCGCAGAAGCACCCGGTGGAGATTATGCGCTGCATGCTTCGAATGTAAATACAACTTCGGGAACTGCAGTCATTTCGATCATCAGGAATGGAATAGGAGTATATCAAAAAATAGTTAGACCGGGTGACACTGTTATCTATGAAAGAGCGGTCGATAAAGCTTATGCTGTGAATGGGTATGAAAATGAAAGTCAGAGATATTTTCCCGCATTTCTGCCAGTCATGGCAGTTCATGTTGATTCAATATTAACTGAAAATGGAAGTGCCGCAGTAATCATAGATGGGATATTCCAGTTATCGGATGTATATACAGATATTGATCCTGAATACGGTTTACTTGGAATTACCGAAGTTACTGAGAAGAGCATAACAATGAAGAACAGGATGAATGCAAACCTCTCTATTTCTGATAACATGGATTTTGTAAATGTGCAGGGAACGTATATCTCACCAATATATCTTATGAATAACATAAGATTAAAAACGGCGAATTCAAAAATACTGCGATTCTTTGTATATGATGAAGATATGCCCCACAACCATGAACGCAGAGGCTCCGTGTACAGCAGATCGAGTCCTGTGATGGCATGGGATGGATTGAATTTTCCAGGGTTCTGGTATGACATTGATTCAAATTTATTTTCTGAAGAACTGGAAATAACAAATATTTCAGGAAGAAAAATCCCCAGAGGATCTCTCAGGTACATTACAGGAGTGCGATCCCCATTTGAAGCAGCGGGAATTAAGGGAAGTGAAAAACATGGATTGAATGTTTCATTTATGGTCTTCGGGATCGGAACTGATAAATATGTCGCAATAAATGGAAAAAGCGCGGAACTCTCCAGGATACTCCTTGAGCATACAGGCAGCCGTTATGATAAGAAGACACTTGCTCCTGACGAAGCATGGGAGCTTGGCGAAGGTTATAATCTGACCGTAAGATCTCTTGAAGTGAGGGATAATCCACGAAGAGCGCTGCTTTCTCTATCGCACCACGGCACTGTACTCAAAGAGGACTGGATTCCAGCGGGCAGCTTTTTTTCTTACAGTGAGGATGTATCGTCTGACCGGATAAATCCACCGAAATTCTTCACATATCTTGATACGATATTTGTTGGATGCTGTTTTGATATGGCGCAGTTTAGATATACTTTCCTGAGATCGGATGATATTAAAAGAATCCAAAAAGGAGATAGAATGGGCGTTTTCAGGGTCATTGATGTCGAGCCTGGGTCTATTTCGATGGAAAACGACATTGATATTTATCTGAGACCCGGCAGCCATCTTAACCTGATAGGTAACCTCAGCTTCAGGGTAGCGGATGCAAATGAATTGAGATTTTACCCAAGTAATACAAAAGGTCAGGAAATATCAGAGGAGATTGATGAGGTTCCCGAAGTTGATTCTATGAATCAGTCCCCTGAGGTCTCTGAAACTCAATCCAGATATGATGAGCCAAAAAAGGTTTCTGGATTTGAGATTGTTCTGGCAATAATAACACTTTCAGCATTATGTGTATTCAGGCGAAAGAGAAAGTGAAAATATGAAAAAGAAGAGTTCTGACAATCAAGGCTATTCAAACAAATTCGCAAAGCGAATCTGGAGCAGCACACCTCAATCGACAGGTGATTGAATTTGATGAATCCTTCATAAACCGGGAGTATTATGATACAGGCGAGGGTGGAACTCTGACCCGTGTGGCATGGGCGAAACTTGATGATGGAACCATAATTTTCCTGGGGCTTCCACCCTATGGAACAAGCCCCGAAGAAGTAATTAATCGAACAGTAATACTTACGCAAGAAGAGTGGAAAAGAGCATGTGAAAAAGCATTCGGGGAAAAGATCATGGGCTGGTGGTTTATTCATGAACATCGAGGTAATTCCCTCAGGGTTAACATCGCCATTTCGAACCAGGTTCAGTCAGACTCCTACTGTGAATTCTATTACCTCCCACAGGGATGGGAATTACGGATGGTTCATCTTGGTGGAGTTATCAAACCTTTTCGCTTTCCGTAATCATACACTGCTTTTAATCTCTTTTTTCTAATCTTCTGAGAAAAATGTCCAGGCGATAGAATTTATTCGCCATGAAGTTTCAAGCAGCTTGACAATGACATAAGGCTGTGTTGTGGCTTTCGCAGGGTTCATGAATTATATTAAAGATCCTAAAAGAGTCTTAAGTTGAAGCCCTCATTCTAAATAGCGAAAATGTATTTAAAGAGCAAATGCATACATATTGACGATAGATGAAGAATGAGCAAAATTGGGAGTTTTGCTTCAAGTTTAGATGAAATTAAGAACTCCTTGATCTAAACCATGCTTAGAAATCCGAGATGCAGGGGGATTTGCCTGAAAAGGTGGTATGGTAAATGCATCAAATGCAGGGCTGCCTGACAGGTAAGCTTTGCTGATAGATAAAAAAAGTGAGATAAGGAGGGAAATGAATATGCTTGAAGGAAAGTATTTTTCAAAAAAATCGGATTTAGGCAAAGTATTACGGCTGAGTGTTATGACGGCTATCATATTAGGGTTTATGGTACTGGTCCCGATGGCTGCGCAGGCCGAAAGTAGCAACCCAAACCCGGACGTCTTACCAGTGAACTCCAATTCATATGGCATGACGTATGGGGAGTGGAGCGCCAGGTGGTGGCAGTGGGCGCTTTCTATACCCGCTCCTGATAATCCACTCCTGGATACAAGTGGAGAGAAATGCGGCATGAACCAATCAGGTAATGTGTGGTTCCTCGCTGGTAATTTTGGAGGTTTGTCTGAACGCACATGCACTGTGCCTGCTGGAAAAGCTATCCTGTTTCCTATAATCAATGCAGAGTGGTCGGTTGTGGAAGCGAATTCGATTGATGGTAAATGTTTCCTTCCCGATGTTATTAGCGGTACAACCGAGGAAGCATTAAGGGCCTGTGCAAAAGCCCAGATAGACCATGTAACTATAAAAGAGGCAAGCGTTGATGGTGTGCAATTACAAGATTTAGATAACTATAGAGTGGAATCACCGCTCTTCGAATTTACACTCCCGAAAAATAACATTCTTGGGCTACCTGCGGGATCCAGTCCGTCGGTATCTGATGGCTACTGGATTCTCCTGGCACCGTTGCCTGTGGGTAAGCACACTGTCCACTTTCGCGGAGTGGCGGTATTCCCGAACCCCAAGCCTAAGAAGCCGCCATTTGTCTTCGAGACTGAAGTGACGTATTCCCTCAGCGTGAGATGAAGCCATAAAGTTTGGCCGTAGAGAGGTATTCTTCTCTTAAGTACTTCTATCGTCGGCTTATAAAGTCGATGATTGGTATACCTTTTTTCATAGTTAAGCAAATGGTAATCCATAGAATTACAATAAATGATCAAGGTATATTTTCCGAATGCATGATGATCCATAAGGTCCATGGGTATGCGATTTGAATACCACGTAATACCCTGTAGACAGCTTTTTTCTACAAAATCTACAGGCAGTCCTTTCTTCTTGCTTTACGATTCTGGGCTTTTCAAACTCAAGATTTGAGGCTTCCGGAGTTATTATAAAGGTTTTTTCAGTTCGTTGAAGAAGCTTCTCTTTTTGGGCGGTCTCAAGGATTTTATCGATTGTCCTGTAATCATTCGAAATCAAATTGTATAGCAAATCCCGTATTTCAATCGGTTTTAATTCCACGGCACCGAGTGCAGAAATCAACTCAAGTCCTGCATCTATTTTAGAGTTCAATTCTTCCCTGCCTGTAACTTGCCATGCGTCATTTCCAGCATTAAATCAAAATAAATCTGGCCAGATAGTCACATCTCCCATCATTTTCAAGATTTCTGATTTCCATTTTTACTTCACATTCTATGTCCACCTGTTGAGCAATTCCTTCAAAAAAAGGGATCAGAGTAGGCCAGGAAAGGTATGTCTCGATCTTCAACTTCTTGGCGATCCGAAAATATCTGCATGACCCGAAGATTCTCATCACTGTCTCTTCAGGAGTATATTTGAGAGTCTCAAAATTATATTCTGGGCTACTGGTATATATCGCAGAAATAAGAACTATTGCAAGTGCTCTGGTGTCTCCTGGTATATCTACTTCCATTTCCTGAGCCTCTATGGTCTTCAGTCTGCCTAACTCTCTGAAAAGAGACCTGGAAATTGGATCCACCTTGTCCCAACCACACTGCTCACCAATATATTTCAGTGTAAATCCATAGAATGCTGCTGTGACATTGGAAAGTCTCAGGGCCAGCTCTTCGGTGCTCTTTGGGAATATCTTCTCTAACAAATGTTCTTCTGTTTCTTTATCCGGGTATTTGTCTTCTCCTCTGATACGCTTCATTTCTTCATAACATTTTATTTCCGTCATAACAATTCTCCATTCCTGGACTTGAAAACCTTATTCTTGTATGATAGATATGGTTTCCGTGGCCCATTTATATTCTCATGATCAGTTCACGTTGAACCTCTCCACGGCTGAGAAATGCGACGGCAGGTTGTTAAGATGCTATATCTCCATACCGCCAGAGATGATGGATTGGGAGCATATATTTTGGATGATTATTTAGATTTAACCATAGAGAAAGTACCTGGTGGACTCCTGATTGAGCCTTTTACTGAAATAGAAGCTCTCAGCAATTATGTTACACTCCCCTGCTACTCCGCCTGCTTGCGCTCTTTGATGCCGCGGAAAACCATAACCACGCCAGTGATGTTTCCTTTATCATCTCTGATAGCATTACTGCTGGTTTCAACTTGTATCCTTGCCCCATCATGAGCTATTAATACCGTTTTATTTGCCTGCTCCTCCCCTGTTGTTTCGCTTATAATATTGAAGACATCCTTCAGAGGTTTCCCCTCTGCCTCTTCCATTTCCCATCCAGTCACAGACTGGGCGACAGGATTCATGAATAGCACATAGCCTTTCGAATCTGTGGCGATCACTCCATCTTTAATGCTCTGGAGTATTGTGGAAAGCCACTCCTCCTTTTCTTTTAATTTCCTTTCCATTTCATGCTTGAAGAGAGCGATCTCAATCGTAACCTGCAACTCTCTTTCTTTGAATGGTTTAATGATATACCCGAACGGTTGTGTTATCTTTGCCCGCAACAGCGTTTTATCATCAGAATAAGCGGTGAGAAACACAACAGGGGTATTAAAGCGCTGGCGTATCTGTTCTGCAGCTTCAATCCCGTCCATTTCACCCTGCAGCACAATATCCATAAGCACCAGATCCGGATTATTCTCCTCTACCTTTTTAACAGCCTCCTCTCCGGAAGATGCTGTTGAAGGAACTGCATACCCCAGTTTTTGCAACTTTCTTCTTAAAGCTTCTGCTACAATAGCTTCATCTTCAACCACCAGTATCTGAGTTTCTGCCATCACTTCATTCCTTTAAATTTAATTTTAAACTTTGTTCCTCTGTCTCGATTCAGTGTGATCTCACCATGAAGTTGATTTTCGACCAACACATTAACTATGCGCAGACCAAGGGATTCAGTTCTTCTGAAATCCAGATCTTCTGGAATGCCAATACCGTTATCGCCGATTGAAAGTTCAATCATATCTTCATCTGTTGAATGAATCAATATATTAATTTCACCGCTTTCGTCTTCTGGAAATGCATGTTTTAAAGAATTGGAAACCAGTTCGTTAATTATCAATCCGCATGGAATAGCAGAATCAATTCCCAGCAAAACATTCTCTGCATTTATATTTAGTGCAACTTTGTCTTCACTAATTCCATAAGACTGAAACAGGCCGCTTACCAGGTCGTCAATATATTCTTTAAGATCTATTCTCGAAAAGTTTTCGGATCGATAAAGTTTTTCATGAATTAGAGCCATCGATATTATTCTATTCTGGCTATCTTTAAGCATTTCAATAACTTTTTCATCCTCGCTCAACTCTTCCTGAAGCATTAGCAGGCTGGAGATGACCTGCATATTGTTCTTAACCCGATGATGAATCTCCCGCAAGAGGATCTCTTTTTCTCGAAGGGATTCTTTGAGCTGCTCCTCAGCATGCTTGCGTTCGGTGATGTCAGTAATCGTCCCGATGTAGTTAGCAACTCTCTCAGAATTGGTACGCTCGATTATTGCCTGACCCAATACCCAGGTCGTTGTGCCATCTCGATTGAGAAAACGATACTCTGATTTGAACGGTCGGTGCTCTCTCACAGCCTGGTACCACTCTTCAGAGATCCGATTTCGATCATCCGGATGTAAGCTCTGTACCCAGCCTTTTCCAAGTGCCTCTTCCAGCGTGAGTCCCGTAATCTTCTGCCATCGCTCGTTAATATAAGTACAATCACCCTCAGCATCCGTGCGGAATATTCCCACAGGTGATAGTTCGGCAAGTGCATGATATTTCCGCTCGCTTTCTCTCAGAGCTTCATCTGCCCGCTTGCGCTCCACCCGCTCCTCTACTTCACGTAATGCTCGCAGTACTGCTGGCGCAAGATGCGATAACCGATGTTTAAGTATATAATCTGTTGCTCCTTTCTTGAGGATTTCAACCGCCATTTCTTCGCCAAGTGCTCCAGTAACGAAGATCACCGGCACATCCTGGCATTCTGCCTTTGCAATTGCGAGTGCAGAAGAACCATTAAATGATGGAAGCTTATAATCCGTGATAATAATATCAGGTGTAAAGTTTTCAAGTTCTTTTATGAAGGAATCTTTTGTCTCAACGCGCTTTGCAGAGAAAACTATTCCTGCATCATGGAGTTCATGCTCCATCAACTCAGCATCTGCGGAATTATCTTCAAGTATCAGAATGTGAAGTTCTTTTTTCATTGTTCCTTTATTCAATGCGGTGGTCTATTCAGCAATACCCAGTATAAACTCAGTTTAGCAACAGCATCAATAAACTTATTAAAATCTATAGGTTTAATGATGTAACTATTGACGCCCAGGTTATAACTCTCCATAACGTCGCGCTCTTCCTGTGAGGATGTCAATATAACCACAGGAATTTTTTTTGTCCGTTCGTCTGATTTCATTTTGCGGAGAACCTCAAGCCCATTTACTTTGGGAAGCTTAAGGTCAAGAAGCATAACTTTCGGAATGTTCTTAATGTTCCTTTGCGCATGGGCGCCTGTGGCGAAAACAAACTCCAGCGCCTCAGCCCCATCATTCAAAACGTGAACCTTGTTGGTCAGGTTATTTTCCTTGAGCGCTGTAAGCGTGAGTTCCACATCATATGGATTGTCCTCAACCAGAAGTATTTCAACCTCATTCAAATCCGTCATATTTTTCCTCCTTTATCGGCAGTGTAAAGTAAAAGATTGCCCCCTCATCGATTTTTCCCTCAGCCCACACTCTTCCACCATGCCTGTGAATAATTCGCTGAATAATGGCAAGCCCGATGCCTGTGCCTTCAAAATCCTTCTCGCTATGTAATCTTTGAAATACTCCAAATAATTGATCTGAATACTGCATATCAAATCCTACTCCGTTGTCTTTAACATAATAGATGTTCTCATTCTTTTCATTCCAGCCTTCAACCTCAATAACCGCGATTTCTCTTAATCTTGTGAATTTTATTGCGTTGGATAAGAGATTAACAAAGACCTGTCGGATCAATTTTATGTCTCCAATAGCCGCAGGAAGTGTTTTCATGTTGAATTGTAACGCCCGCCCTGGAACAGTGGCTCTGAGTTCTTCATATACGTCTTTTGCAAGTCCACACATGTCGATATCTGATAGTGCCATTTCCTTTCGTCCTAAACGGGAGAGGGTAAGAAGATTCTCAATAAGTTCTCCCATTTTCTGCGTATTAATTCGAATGATATCCAGCACACGTTTGCCTTCATCATCAAGTTTATCTGCGTGTTTCTTCAACAATATATTGGAAAAGCCATCAATAGCTCGAAGCGGGGCCCGCAGATCGTGGGAGACAGAATATGAAAAAGCTTCAAGCTCTTTATTAGCTTCTCCAAGCTGGATTATATGTCGTTCAAGTTCTCTGTTGAGCTTCAGTATTTCTTCCCCGGTGCGTTTGCGATCTGTGATGTCGGTCGCCGTACCCTCAAAACACACAATGCCACTTGAATCCCGCAATACGCGGGTATTCAATAAGAACCACACAATTTTGCCATCTTTGCAGTAAAACTGAACTTCAAAGTTCTCGACAAACCCCTGTGCCTGTATCAGGCGAATGAGCTCGTCCCGGTGGTCCGGGTCAACATAAAGGTTCCTTACATTTGTGACTTCAGTAATAAGTTCTTGAGGCGATGCATAGCCCAGTGTGCGCGCAAATGCAGGATTTGCGGATGCGATACGACCATCAAGCGTTGTCTGGTAAATACCTTCAATTGCATTTTCAAAAATGCTGCGATATTTAGCCTCAGCTTTGCGAAGCTCTTCTTCAGCATGCTTACGCTCTGTGATATCCTCTCCAGAACTTAAGGTACTGATAATTTTTCCTTTGTCATTCTTCAATAGAGTATTGTGCCATGCAACAATCTTTTCCTCACCGCTCCTGGTCAGAACAGGATTTTCAAAATATTTAATCGGCTCTTCTTCCATCAACTTCTCGAAAATAGCTTTTACTTCATCCTTAACTCTTGTCGGAAGGAAGTTATCGAACCAATTTTTGCCCACAATTTCATTTTCTTCATACTCTAAAATCTCACAGCCCCTTTTATTTATGAGAGCCACTTTTTGATCAGCATCAATGACCATGATAATAACTTTGGCAATGTCAAGATACCTTTGTGCGTTATCACGCTCTTCCTGAAGCTCTTTTTCATTCTTCTTGCGCTGGATTACCGAACCCAGATGAGTCGCGACTGCTGAAACTATATCAACCAGTTGTTTGTCCTTCTCACGGGATCCCAGCATGAAAAACAGGAGAACAGCCATTACATCTCCCCTGGCAATAATCGGAACTCCCAGACTGGCTTTAAGCCCGGCTTCCTTCACGATCTGAACACGGGGAAAAACTGTTTCTGGACTCATCGATACATCAGGAATCCACTCGGGCTGCATCGCTGACCATATGCGCCCTGGCAGTCCAATGCCAGGCGGAAATGTGAACTTCTCGCTCAAACTTCTGAATCTTTTCAGATTTCCGGTACTGGAATACCAGACCGGGCTGAATTCGAGAACTGTTCCATCCGGGCTTGGAATCCATGCTTCACCGTAATCCCATCCAGTGGCTTCACATACTTTTTTTAACGCAATCTCCAGTGCAGCATTTAAATTTTCGGCCTCACTTATTGCCTGGATCAATGATAGCAAGAGACGGATTTCTTCATCCACCTGCTTCTGCTTTGCTTCCAGTTCTTTCAATCCGGCAATGCTCTGGCGCAACTCTACTAATTCATTTTTGAGCTGCTCTTTTGTCTTATCTTTATTCATTTTTCCATTATCTCTCTTTAGACTCATTAAAGTGCATCAACACTAACATATCATAACCTTAAAGCGACATAAATCTCACAAAAACCGTTTCCTGTTGTTGTTGTTTGTGGCGTTGTATGAAGTATTTCTATCTGTTCACCGAAAGCATGCGAAATCCACCCATCGAACATGCCCTTTATAAACGCACAATTGAGATTATTGAATTTATCATCATCTTTTACCAATGGACAGGCGATAATTTTGCCATGAATGACATTCTTGCTAATAATCTCCCATTTTGAATTCTGTTTGAGGATCACACCAGTTTCTTGCATATATCTGATAAGTGTTTCTGCATCCCAGACATCTATCTTTTTGTCTTTTTCATAATTTTGTATCATCATTTCGCCAAAGTCACAACCTAACGATTTTATCATCTCCTGATTAGTGGGCATATTTTTTAGCAGATCTAACATTTTCAGGAGATCTTTATGGTAGTTTTCGAAAGGTTCTTCTGTGGTTTTCAGTTCATCTATCATTTTAATAAGTATCTTGCCTGCTCTGGGTACAGGTTTAAGAACTATGAGATTTCTACTGGTTACAGAATTATATGTATGTCCACTCATTCTCAGTAATTCCACGAACATACAGGCAAGCTTTTTAATAGCCTCAGGCTCGGTAAATGTGTGGTGCAGAATTAAAGAATCTTTATCGATGTCCACATTTTCAATTATGCCAGTATATTGATATATATCCTTGATTTTCTTTAATAGATCTTCCAACGGAATCTGGTTGATAGGGCAGCCGTAAAACCTTTCAATGCATGTAGTGATTTTATGAGATGTTCTTCCGCCAAGAATTTCTTCGAAGAATTGCTTCGGTATAGCCACCATGTCATAGTTCATCTTTGAATAAAGAGTTAGTATCATGTTCCAGAAATCTGGTTTTTTGTATAGCTCAAAAAAAGCATTATCCATATACCCGAAATTGTCTGATATGCTTTTAAGCACACCTTGCTTTTCTCCTCTTTTCATATACATCTCAAGAGATGTATTTGCATTTCTGATACTCAAAACACCAAGATTGTATTTTTTTGATGAGAATACGGCAACAATAGCAGCCAGAAACCTGTTCATATCCTGGTTCTTTCCAGTTATGGTAAAAGAGACTTTTTCTGGCAGCCTGGCATCATCAGAACTTATTTTGATTGAAGAATCCCAATAGACTTCTCCAATAAGCTCATTCAAACGTTTTTCAAGAGAAGAGATGGTAGTAATATCATTCCCAATGATATTAAGAACGATTTCTTCATCCGGGAGTCTACCAGCAAGATTTTCTAATGCCCATATAAGAGTGGATGAGGTCAAGCTCTGCTTATTTCTTAATCCTAAAATAAGTCTTTTCACAGAATCCGGATCCTTAAAAGCAACATCCGCGAGATCAATTATCTCACGTATGACAGCACTCAGATTGCCGTTGTGCTTTAGAATCAGCGGTTCGATTTTTTTTAGGTACTCCTCGTTCAGAGAGATGCTTTTCCTGAGATTCATTTGGCTATTCACTAAACATTACAACGCTTAATTAACTTTTCCCCGTTAACTTTAACGAAATTTATGAATTGTGAACATTCGTAATAACAAACATTATCCTGTTATGAATGTGGTTGTAGGCTTGTCTGAATAAAAGCTGATAAAGGGGTGATGCATCCTGGGAGAGAAACATTCATTTCTCTCCTTTCATGTTCCCCTTTCAATTTATCCAAGGTAATATAAATGATTGATATACTGGAAATCGGGTTCGGAGGATACAGAAAACTGCAAGAAGGCATCAACTTTTTCGTGAGAAAATTTGAAGAACGCTTGCAATAAAAAAATCACCTCTGCTTGAATTCAAAAAACCTGGCAAGACAGAAATTCGATGTTCCAGGATGTCGGGTTTAGGATAAAATTAAAAAATAAGTTAAAAAGGAGTAAAATATCATGGCTAAAAAAAATGAAGAGAGAAAAGATATAAACGAAGAGCAAAAGAATATTTCCCAGACCTGGGCTAAGAGCTATACTGCAGTTTCAAAAATGTGGGAGGATTCCTACACTAAACTATACAAGCCCTGGCTCGAATCAACAGGAGCACTATTTGACAAAGCGATTGAAGTCTCAAAGGATGCTGCACCTGAGAAATATAAGGAATTTTATAACGAATGGATGAAAACATACCAGAGTACCTATGGTAAATTTTATCCCATCCCAACACCTGAATCCAACAAAGAGACACTTGAGAAGCTCTTGAATAGCGCGGAGGAATCAAATACACTCTACAGGTCGTGGATTGCTGAGTTAGAGGAGAATTCCAGGAAGACAAAAGAGATACTTCAGGGCGAAACTGACCCTGTAAAATATAAAGAATCCTATGATATGTGGATAAAGTCATATGGGAAAATATTCGATGAGCTTCTTACACTGCCACTCAGGCAAAATATAAAAGAGATATTCGTAAATTATACAGGCGTACCAGATATATATTCTGAGACCTTTGTACAGATATCAAAACTATGGGAGGATTCCTATACCAAACTATACGGGCAGTGGAATTCATCCTTATCAAAGTTTTATGAGAAATCAGAAGAGATCTCTCATGGAAATGCAGGTCCTGAGGCCTATAAGGAATTTTACACCCTATGGATGAATACATATCAGGAGACCTATGGCAAGTTGTTTGACATCAGCTCAATGAAGCCTTCAAAAGAAATATTTGAGAGTTTTGTGCAGAGCACCAACATTTACCTGAAAATTTACAAGTCCTGGATCGCAACACTTGAAAAACTGTCACAGAAGGCCAGGGAGATATCAAAACAAACCGCCAATCCGGAGGTAAATAAAGAGTTTTATAATCTCTGGGCGAAGACCTATGAAAAGGCTTTTGATAGCTTCTTCGAGAATACGCCCACGGTTGCTCCGCTGAATGGAATTTTGGGGCCTGTAAAGAACGCGGCCAGGATATATGCTGACACATTTACCAGGATATCCCAGATGTGGATGAAATCGTACTCTGGCTCCGCAAGCCAGGTTTAAACATGGAAAAGTCTAACAAACTGAAAACAAAAAGGTAAATTAGATGAATACGGATATCAGTGCATCAAATATGCTTGACAGCATTGCCCAGGAAATCGATCCTTACGGATCATTTTCTAATGTCGCGGTTGATATGGAAAATGGGAATTATACATATTCCAATATTTTTTCCAGGGAATTACCTGTCCATGACCTGTCCTCATGGGATAACCTTGAGGAGATAGACCTGGAGAGAGCGAGATATTTGCTGAGTACAGACGATTTGTTAGAAGAAATACTGAGCAGATCATAGAGTAAGATAACTGAAAATAGGATAAATAAGTGGATTATTTATGGTTAAAAAAATTGAAGAAAAAAAAGATGTGAGTGAAGAAAAGAAGGACATTTTCAAGACATGGGCTGACAGCTATACAGCAGTCTCAAAAATGTGGGAGGATTCCTACCTGACGCTCTACAAGCCCTGGATTGACTCCACGGGAGAGATGTTTGAAAAGGCTGCTCTTCTATCAAAAGAGGCGGCACCAAAGCAATATAAGGAATTTTATAACGAGTGGATGAAAACATACCAGAGCACCTATGGTAAATTTTATCCGATCCCGACCATGAAAACCAATAAAGAGACACTTGAGAAACTCATGAGAAGCGCAGAGGAAACTAATGAGCTCTACAGGTCATGGATTGCTGAGCTGGAGGAGGACTCCAGGACTACCCGGGAGATACTCAAAGGTGAACCTGAGCCTGAAAAATATAAAGAATGCTATGATATGTGGATGAAGTCGTATGAAAAAATATTCGATGAAATCCTTGCACTGCCTGCTCAAGAAAGTACAAAAGAGATATTTGAAAAATACACAGGTGTTCCAGACGTCTACCTGGGAAGCTTTGTTCAGATGTCAAGACTATGGAAGAAAACATACTCCAGGCTCTACGGGCCATGGAATGAGTCCATGATGAAGCTTTCCAGGAAAATGGCAGAACTCTCCAGGGGAGATGCAAGTCCCGAAGCGTATAAGGAATTTTATACTCTATGGGTGGATACATATAAAGAAACCTACGGCAAGTACGTGGGGTCCATGCAGCCTTCAAAAGAGGTATTTGAGAGCTTCGCGCAGAGCACCAATATTTATCTGAACATGTACAAGTCCTGGATAGCAGCACTTGAAAAAATGTCAAAAAAGGCTGAGGAGTTATCAAAGCAAACGAATGATCCAGAGGCATATAAAGAATTTTATAATCTCTGGGTAATAATGTATGAAAAGGCTTTTAATGACTTCTTTGAGGACATGCCCGCAATAGGCCCGATGAAAGAACTGATAGAGCCTGTAAAGAATATGGCCAAGATATATGCAGATACCTTTACCCGGATGTCCAAGCTGTCGGTGAAATAGGATTATAAATCCAAAAGCGGGGTTTGAGTATGGAAAAATCAAGTTTTGAATACACACAGGAGTTATTTGACCAGTGGTTAAAGATTTATGAGGCTACATTAGGCAGACTGGCAGAAATGCCTGCCATGGGTCCAACTCGTGAGAAATCGGAAAAAATGATAAAGGGTGCATCTCTCTCTGTTAACCTTTATACAACCTGGGCGGACTCCAATATCAATTTCCAGAATGTATTCATGGAAGCAATGCGCAGAATGCATGAAAAAATGCCAACCGAGGTGGATGGGGAAATCAGTCTGGAGAAGTATAAAGATTTTTATAAGCTCTGGATTGAGACGTATAGCGAGACCTTCAAGGAATTTCTGAAATCAGGTCATTTTGCTTCGGACATGGGGAGATTAATGTCGTATTTCATGGAATTCCAGAAATACAACAGGGAAATGCTTGAAGAGAATTATCTGAAACCAATGAATCTTCCCACGAAAACCGAGATCGATGAGATGAGCAAAGAGTTGTATTCACTTAAAAAGGCAATAAAAGAGTCAAATCAGAAAACAGCGGATCTTCCCACGAAAACCGAGATCGATGAGATGAGCAAAGAGTTATATTCACTTAAGGAAACTGTAGAGGAATTAACCCATATCAAAGACCCATCATTAACGAACCCGTCTGAAAAGAATGAAGATCCTGGAACTCATCAAATCGAGAAAGAATGATGCCTTTTTGGGAAAAGAGATGCTATGAACCAACTTAATTCAATAGAATTTTTTGAGAAATTCAAAAACGGAATAGAACTATTTTTAAAACCTCCTGATTTTTCGGTTGGAACAACTCCTTCCGAGATAATCTTTACCGAAGATAAAATGAAACTTATCCATTATATCCCGGCCGTAGAAAAACCATATCCAGTTCCAGTACTTATAGTGTACGCGCTTGTGAATAGATACTACATTCTGGATCTCCAGCCTGATAAGAGTGTGATAAAGAAACTTCTGGATGATGGTTTTGATGTCTATATCATTGATTGGGGATATCCTACAGGCCTGGATATGTATCTCACAATCGATGATTATGTGAACGGTTACATAAATAATGCTGTGGATAAGATCAGAGAGCGCTCAGGTTTTGATAAAGTCACGCTGCTCGGGGTATGCCAGGGAGGGACTTTTTCTATCATGTACGCTGCACTTCACCCTGAAAAGGTAAAAAACCTGGTTACTTTAGTGGCTCCTGTGGATTTTGATACTGATAAAGGGATTCTTCATTTCTGGGCAAAAAGCCTGGACGCGGATAAAATCGTGGACTATTACGGGATAGTGCCAGGGGATTTCTTGAATGCTGGATTCCTTCTCACAGACCCTTTCCGGCTTATGATTGACAAATATGCAGGTCTGTTTGAACGAATCGAATGCGAACCCGGAGATAAAGAATGCGAGCTTAGAAATGAAGAAACTATCAAGAACTTTTTGAGAATGGAGAAATGGATATTCGACAGTCCTGACCAGGCCGGGGAAACCTTCAGGCAGTTCATCAAAGATTGCTATCAGAAGAACCTTCTCATCAAAAATGAGATGATGCTCAATGGTAAGAAAATTAATTTGAAAAATATTTCGATGCCTTTGCTTAATGTCATGGCGGAATTCGACCATCTCGTCCCTACCGATGCAAGTAAACCCCTGACCGGGGCGGTATCAAGTTCGGATAAAGAAACTCTGGTTTTCCCGACCGGACACATAGGTATCTTCGTGGGCTCAAAATCCCAGAAAGAGGTCTGTCCAAAGATTGCGGAGTGGTTAAAACCCAGGTCTCTTCTGGATGGAACCAGAGAAGAGAAACCTGAATCATCTAAGGGAAAGACACGTGAACACAAAAGAAAGAATCGCAAATCAAAGGTGAATAAAAAATGAGACTTGAAAACAAGGTTACAATTATCACAGGTGCAGGAAGCGGTATTGGCAGAGAAACTGCGCTCCTGTTTGCAAAAGAAGGAGCTAGAGTTGTTGTCGCCGATGTGAATGAAAAAGCTGGAGAGGAGACAGCAGCAGAGATCAAGAAAAACGGAGGCGATGGATATTTTGCTAAATTGGATGTATCCAACAGGGCAGAAATAAAACAGGTTGTCAGAGATGCTCTCGAAAAATATGGTACAATTGACGTGCTGATAAATAATGCTGGTATTATCCAGGATGCCCTCGTATTGAAAATGACAGAGGAACAGTGGGACAGAGTTATTAACGTCGATCTTAAAGGAGTTTTTAATTGCATCCAGGCTGTGGTTGAAGTCATGATCAACCAGGGAAATGGTGTAATCATCAATACCTCTTCTATTGTGGGATTGAATGGCAACGTGGGCCAGGTCAATTATGCTGCTGCTAAAGCTGGTTTAATTGGAATGACAAAGACTCTGGCAAAGGAACTTGGTAAAAAGGGGATAAGGGTCAATGCAATAGCACCCGGATTTATAATGACTCCAATGACCTCAAATGTCCCTGAAAAGATCCTTGAAATGATGAGAGAAAAAACTCCATTGCGAAGGCTTGGTGAACCTGTGGATGTTGCATATGCATATTTGTATCTTGCTTCAGATGAGGCAAAGTTCATCAATGGTGCGGTGCTTTGCGTGGATGGAGGATTAATAATATAATGTTTATGACATAAAACAAGTTATAGAGATGAAAAATAAAATAGGTGAAAAGAATGAATAATGTAGTTATTGTATCGGCAACAAGAACTGCAGTTGGGAAATTCGGGGGGAGTCTGAAGGATTTTAGCCCTGGACAGCTTGGTTCTGTGGTATTGAAAGATGCTCTGAAAAGGGCAAATCTTGAACAAAGTGAGGTTGAAGAAGTCGTCATGGGAAATGTTCTTTCAGCAGGTCACGGTCAGAATGTGGCAAGGCAGGCTGCAATCTGGGCGGGGATTCCGAAAGAGGTTCCTTCTTTTTGCGTGAACAAGGTATGCGGTTCTGGTCTGAAATCTGTTGTTCTCGGAGCACAGTCCATAATGCTCGGCGATGCTGATGTTGTTCTGGCTGGAGGAATGGAGTCCATGTCTTCGACACCTTACGCATTGAAAAAAAACCGCTGGGGAGCAAAGATGGGCAACGACGAAGTTGTGGATTTGATGATATATGACGGGTTGTGGGATATTTTCGGAAATTATCACATGGGAATTACAGCAGAGAACGTGGCGGAAAAATACAGTGTTACAAGGCAAGATCAGGATGAATTCTCGGCAATAAGCCAGAATAAAGCTGAAGCTGCGATCAAGGCAGGTAAGTTCAAAGAAGAGATTGTCCCGATAGCAATCCCACAGCCAAAAGGCGAGCCTGTGATCTTTGATACAGATGAGTTCCCCAGGTTCGGCACGACAAAGGAGACCCTGGCAAAACTGAAACCTGCGTTCAAAAAGGACGGAACCGTAACTGCGGGTAACGCATCAGGTATAAACGATGGAGCTGCTGCAGTTCTATTGATGTCCGAAGAAAAGGCAAAAGAAAAAGGGCTTTCGCCTCTTGCGACCATCAAAAGCTACGGGTATTGCGGCGTGCCCCCTGAAACAATGGGTATGGGACCTGTTTGCGCAACAAGAAAAGCCATAGAGCGTGCCGGTATTGCCACTGACAAACTTGACCTGATAGAACTCAATGAGGCCTTTGCAGCGCAGAGCCTGGCGGTTGTTAGAGAACTTGGCTTGAACCCTGAGCATGTTAACGTTAACGGCGGCGCCATAGCCCTGGGGCATCCCATAGGAGCCAGTGGCACGAGAATCCTGGTCACACTTCTGCATGAATTGAGAAGAAGGAAAGGAACTTACGGTCTTGCATCCCTCTGTATTGGAGGAGGTCAGGGCATTGCCATGGTGATAAAGAGGTAGATAATATGGTAAAGGGAGAGAGATTGGACGGCAAAGTCGCCCTGGTCACCGGGGGCTCAAGAGGAATAGGGAGTGCGATTGCTTTGAGGCTTGCAGAAGAGGGTGCTGATGTTGCTATTAACTATCAGTATACAAAAGAGCATGCTGAGAAGTTATCGAAGCTAATAGACCAGATGGGAATGATAGACGAATTTGATAAATTATCCCTGATGATAGACCAGATGGAAACAAAGGAGCACGCAAAGGAAGTATCAGAGTTAATAGATTCTATGGGTAAGCATTCTATCATTTGCCAGGCAAGTGTCAATGATATTGAGCAGGTGAACAGGATGCGGGATGAGGTGGTAAAGCAGTTTGGTAAAATAGATATTCTGGTCAATAATGCAGGGATTGTCAGGGATAAATCTTTTGCAAAAATGACTCCAAACATGTGGACAGAAGTCTTATCTGTGAATCTGGATGGTGCGTTCTACTGTACTAAATCTGTTATAGACGGCATGCTGGAGAGGAAGTTCGGCAGAATCGTGAATA
>JAPZAV010000111.1 GCA_027460465.1 Candidatus Methanoperedens sp.
AGATTGCGAAGCTGCTGGAGGGAGTAGAGTGAGACAAATCCCTGAAGTTGTTCTTGGCAAAATCGCCACGATTACGATGGGAACATCACCCAAAGGAGAAAACTATAACTCCGAAGGCAATGGAATGCCATTACTGAATTGGGCTGACAAACAATATTCCTTAGGGCGCGGTGTATGCTCAATTCGTGGTGCAACGCCAATGGATACAAAGTACATTAGGTATTGCATCGAGCTAAAATTAGGTGCACTTCTCAAGTTATCTGGTGGAGCAACATTCCCTAACCTTACAGGTAATGATCTCTCCACATTTTCTATTCCTTACCCACCACACCGATATAAAATCGCCGCCATCCTCTCAGCCTACGATGACCTCATCGAGAACAACATGCGGCGCATCAGGATACTGGAAGAGATGGCGCAGATACTCTACCGCGAGTGGTTCGTGAAGTTTCGGTTTCCGGGGCATGAGAAGGTAAGGATGGTGGAGTCGGAGATCGGGATTGTGCCGGAGGGGTGGGAAGTGAAGAAGTTGGGGGATGTGGTTACTCTGCATCGTGGAAAATCTTATCGGACTCCCGACTTAGTGGATGAGGGTGGGATACCGTTTTTGAATCTAAAATGCATCGAACGTGGTGGCGGTTTCCGTTACGATGGCGTCAAACGATTTCAGGGAGAATATAAACCTACTCAAACAGCGAAAACAGGTGACATAATTGTAGCAGTCACTGATATGACACAAGAAAGGCGGCTTGTAGCACATGCGGCGCGTGTCCATATAATTGGTAATGATTTTGCAGTCATGTCTATGGATTTGGTAAAAATCGAACCTAACACAGAGGTCTCGAAAGACTATTTGCATGGCGTGTTGCGCTTCTCAGATTTCTCTCAAGAGGTACGCCAACATGCAAACGGTGTGAATGTGCTTCATTTAAATCCAAGCCAAATACAAGAGTTTAAGTTTGCTTTGCCGCCAACTGAATTAAGAAATCTTTACGCTGAGTTATGCGCCAGCGCATATCAAGAATGTGATGTATTGCACGCAAAGAACGCCAACCTCCGCCGCACCCGCGACCTGCTGCTGCCCAAGCTCATCTCAGGCGAGGTGGATGTGGAAAAAATTGAAATTCGGATGTCGGATAGGAGGTAGAAACTTTGCAGATAAAATACTCCCCTGATGCAGATGCATTGATAATACGACTCAGAGAAGGTACACCAGTAGATTCTGTTGATCTTGCTGAGGGAATTATTGCGCATTATTCAAAAGAGAAGAAGATACTTGAAATAGAAATACTGGACGCTTCGAAAGTTGTGCAAATGAGTGAATTGAATGTGTCTTTAAAGGGTGCACAATCTTTGGTGGTTTAAAACCTTTAAATGCCGCCTGAGAAAATGCCCCTCTGGCTCCCTCGCTACACCCTCACTCCCGCAATCACCCGCACGCTCATGGAGATTGAAGCAGCGCGCCGTGGTTGAATCAATGGTGACTCAATAAATTTCCGCTACGATCTTATTTCCTTCAGGCCAGATGTCAACGTTCTCTTTCTTCCCCAGGGCGCGATCGATCTCCTCTGGTATCCCTATCACTCGCCTGCCTTCGCTAACCGTGATCTTCTGCTTGAACACAGGTGCATTTTGGTCGGTGAAGAATTTTTTGGTGTTAGAATCCAAAAACCGCAGATGAACGCAAATAAACGCAGATACGCTATCACAAATCCGCGTTGATCGGCGTTTATCTGCGGTTTCTTATTTTCAAATATTTCATGATAGCCCCCAACACCATACTTTTTGACAGCCTCGCATTTTAGAAAATTATAAGTATCGTGTTTACTCATGTACGATCAATAGTAAATATTGCGGGAAAATGACTATGAATAATGATAGCTTTCCCTTTAAAATTGGGGATTTCGAATGTATAGCCATCAGTGACGGCATGTTTAAATACGCACCCCCGATCTTCCCACCCCCTGCAACATTTCTTTTCGCCAATGCACCAAAAGAACGCTGTGATCAGGAGCTTCGCGAACACAACCAGCAACCAGAACAATGGAAAGAATGGAAAAGTCCCTATATCTGTATGATAGTCAATACGGGCAAGCATCTGGTGCTGGTGGACACAGGTGCAGATGATATTGACTCAAACACAGGAAAACTTCTTCAAAACCTGCAAACCGAGGGGATTACACCTGAGGACATTGACACTGTCATTCTTACGCATGGACATCCTGACCACATCGGAGGTAACACTGTTGGCGAAGGAAAGCCAGCTTTTCCCAACGCCAGCTACGTTATGTGGAAAGATGAATGGGATTTCTGGACGTCTGGACAGGCAGAACTGAAACTTGACGAACATATTAAAGAAGTCCTCCTTAAATTCGCACGCAGGAATCTTCCACCGATCCAAGGTCAACTCGACCTCGTAGATCATGAAACAGAAATCGTGCCTGGTATCTATGCCATCGCTGCACCCGGACATACACCCGGCCATATGGCATTGTCCATCTCTTCGAGAGGTGAACAACCGCTGTGCATCTCCGATACAGTGCTCCACCCAATTCATCTTGAGCAGCCAGAATGGTATGCTGCGGTCGATTTTGCACCTGAACAAGTCGTGACCACCAGGCGCAAGCTTCTTAAAAGGGCACAGACTGAGAAGGCTCTTACGTTTGCTTTTCATTTACCCTTCCCGGGTCTGGGCCATGTTATCAAGAAAGGAAAGGCATGGCAGTGGCAGCCGATAAAAGGTTGAGGAATCGAATATGAGAATAAAACTCGATCTGGAAAGCGATGCTCTCTATTTCAGGATAAGCGAGGATCCGATAGAAGAGAGCGAGGAAGTAAGCAAAGGTCTCATTGTGGACTACGATGCCAGCGGCAGAGTTGTAGGAATAGAGATACTTAATGTGCAGGATAAATTCAAAATGGAAGATCTGACCGGTCTTAAATTTGAAATGCCCGCAATTGCAAAGGTGGAAGCGTAAGGATGAGGTATCGCTCAAGCTGAAAATACAGCGGCATCTCCACCGAGGCGCGCTTTCAGGTCTTTTATGTATTTTTCATTATCCTTCCAGACAATGTAATCTTCCCGGGCAGGATGGCTCGGTATCTTTTTAGACCTGATCGCATCATGCAGACCCTCTTTCGAGGCAACATTGTATCTATCCATCAAATCGGCTATATCCGCCTCTGCAAGCCGGATTTCTTTTTCAATGCGCATTACATATACTTAATATCTAGGAAAAGTTAAAACTTATTGTTCAGACACTTTTATGGACGGAACTGGCATGAGAGCCATTTAATATATACACATCTTTAAATAATAATTTAACATAGAGAACAGCAATGAGTGACTACTCCGAGGACTCCCTTGTCGAGCAGCCAGCAATCGAACTCTTCAGCCAGCTTGGCTGGCAGAACGCCAACTGCTTCTACGAAAAGTTCGGAGAAAACGGCACGCTCGGGCGCGAAACCTCCAGCGAAGTCGTCCTCCTCCCCCGCCTGCGAGCCGCGCTTATGCGACTGAATCCTGATCTGCCCTCAGAGGCGATTGCGCTCGCAATCGAAGAGCTCACCTGCGACCGCAGCGTCATGAGCCCTGCAAATGCCAACCGTGAGGTCTACCGACTGCTCAAGAACGGCGTGAAAGTTTCTATCAGGGGTAAAGTAGACGAAGAGATGGTTGAAAACGTCCGGGTGATCGACTGGAACGAGCCTTCAAATAACGACTTCTTTCTTGCGTCGCAGTTCTGGATCTCAGGTGAGATGTATAAGCGCCGCGCAGACCTTGTAGGCTTTGTCAACGGACTGCCGCTCATCTTCATCGAGCTCAAAGCCTCGCACAGGCGCCTTGAACATGCATACAGGGATAACCTGCGCGACTACAGGAGTGCAATACCGCAGATCTTCTGGTATAACGGCTTCATTATCCTTTCGAACGGCAGCCAGAGCAAAATTGGCAGCATGACCGCTGAGTGGGAACACTTTGCAGAGTGGAAAAAGATCAACAATGAAGGCGAGGAAGGTATCGTATCGCTGGATACAATGATCAGGGGAACATGCGAGCCTGCGCGCCTTCTTGATATTGTCGAGAATTTCACGCTGTTCAGCGAAGCAAGCGGCGGGATTATGAAGCTGGTTGCGAAGAACCACCAGTACCTTGGTGTGAACAATGCTGCTGAGGCATTGAAGCAGATCGAAAAGAATAGAGGCCGCCTCGGAGTTTTCTGGCACACGCAGGGAAGCGGGAAGAGCTACTCCATGGTCTTTTTCTCCCAGAAAGTGCTTCGAAAAATTCCAGGCAATTTCACGTTCGTTATCGTGACCGACAGGCAGGATCTCGACAACCAGATCTACAAAAACTTTGCAGGCGCAGGCGCCGTGACCGAGGAGCAGGTGCAGGCAGAGAGCGGAGAACACTTGAAGCAGCTGCTTCGTGAAGATCACCGCTACATCTTCACTCTTATCCAGAAATTTCACAAAAAGAAGGGCGAGACCTATCCCATGCTTTCAGCCCGCAGGGATATCATCGTAATCACGGACGAGGCGCACCGCAGCCAGTACGATGCCCTTGCCCTGAACATGCGCAATGCCCTCCCAAATGCAGCATTCATCGCCTTCACAGGCACTCCTCTCATTGTGGGTGAAGAAAAGACAAAAGAGGTTTTCGGAGACTATGTCAGCATCTACAACTTCAAGCAGTCAGTGGACGATGGCGCCACGGTTCCGCTTTATTATGAAAATCGCATCCCTGAGCTTCAACTCACTAATAAGGAACTGAATGAAGACCTGCAGCGCCTCATCGATGAGGCTGAACTGGATCCAGACCAGGAGAATAAACTTGAGCGCGAGTTCGCTCGTGAGTACCACCTGATAACAAGGGATGACAGGCTGGAGAAGATAGCCAGGGACATTGTCGCTCATTTCATGGGACGCGGACAATTCGGGAAAGCAATGGTGGTCTCCATTGACAAAGCAACTGCTGTTCGGATGCACGATAAGGTGCAGAAGTACTGGGAAATGTACCTGAAGGATCTACAGGCTGAACTGGCAAAAAGCAAAGAATCCGGGAAAGAGGAACTTGAAAAGAAGATCAAATTCATGGAAGAGACCGACATGGCGGTCGTGGTATCCCAGTCGCAAAATGAGATTGAAGACTTTAAGAAAAAGGGACTGGATATCGCTGCTCATCGCAGGAGGATGGTAAAAGAGGACCTTGACAAGATGTTCAAGGATCCTGATGACCCGTTCCGCATTGTATTCGTGTGCGCCATGTGGATGACAGGCTTTGATGTGCCAGCCTGTTCCACCATCTACCTTGACAAACCCATGCGAAACCACACGCTTATGCAGACCATAGCAAGGGCAAACCGGGTGTTCAGGGAAAAATTGAACGGTCTCGTGGTGGATTATGTTGGAGTGTTCAGGAACCTGCAGAAGGCACTGGCGATCTACGGCTCTGGAGGGGGAATAAAAGAAGGTGAAAAGCCGGTAAACGACAAGAGTGTTCTCGTTGAACAG
>JAPZAV010000112.1 GCA_027460465.1 Candidatus Methanoperedens sp.
AGAACCGACAACTATTACATTATCGAACTTTTCTGAATTTGCTTCCTTAAATGTATTGTCTGTTGACCCGTCATCAACAACTATTATCTCATGTTCTATCCCAAGCTCGTCGAAGAGCTTTCTGACCTGTTTTATTGTTTTGAGAACCCGCCCCTCCTCGTTGTATGCAGGGATTATTACAGAGAGTGAATTATCAGGAAATTTCAAAGGGATCACCCAATACGATCTCAGTTCCACCTGATAGAGCCATATACAGGATAGAGCTTAAGAGAATAAAAATCTATCTGTAATTTCATTGGTGATCACCAAGACCGTTCTAGAACCGTTGGTAATTTTTTTTCACACCTATGTCAAATAAGCCACCGAAGAAAGATTTTATATTCTTCATGCCTTTCCCATTAACATGCGACTCCAGCCCAAGATTCTCTTTCATATAACTATTGACTCCATCGTTATGGTTTCTCATGTGATACACATCAAATTTCAATGTTCATTCCACCTGCTTGTTTTTATGCTAAAAGGAGAATGGTGGGATGTTAGCACATATTGAACCTGTTACAATGATTTACTGCAAGCATAAAAAACAATTAAATTTAAATGGTGAACCTATGAATTGGTAACCACCTCATCGTCCTAATAAGCTTGATGCTGATGACGGTTATATCTCAAAAGCAATAGATATATATAGAAGTACGTAGAGAAGTATGAAATTGTGGATGTGGTGATATTAAAATCATCTGAATAAAACTTTCCACAGGAATAAAACGGATAAGAGAAGGGATGAGAGTGGTCGAAAATAAAAATCATGAAAAGACATATTTCGTAAGCACACTGATTACATTAATTATCGTTCTAATGCTGGTTTTTTCTGGACCTGTCTCTGCTATACAGGTTGCATTGAACACCCAGGATCTTGATAACCGCAAAGTTGGAGAAACTGGTGTCTTTTATGTCAATGTGACGATCGGAGCCAATGAAAGGATCCCGGTTGCCAACATCTCTGTGGAAGGTCTTCCAGATATCCCTGGATCACCCGACGGGAAACTGATCTTTAATGCAAGTGATTTCAACAGTACAGGGGAAAGTATGGTGACTGGCAGCTACACTATAACAATGATAGATCGATTCGGGTGGGTTGAAGGCTATGGTTATGGTTCTGGTTATGACGGATATTCGTTCTTTGGCTATGGATACGGATACGGCCGTGAATTTGGCTATGGATACGGATATGGCTATGGCTATGGATACGATGAAGGCAATATTGGAACGTATACTCAGCTCAAATATAAGATATCTGTAAATACAGCAGGAGCTGCAGCAGGAACATATAACGCGGTGGCAAAATTGAACACAGGTCAGGGCGTTTCATTCCAGGGCAGTTCAAGCTTCACTTTGAAAGCTCAGGATGCCGGGTTTGGCGGCGGAAGCGGAGGAGGGACTGGAGGTAAAGGTGTTTTAAGCAAAGAGCCACCTGAAACTATAGAAATATATGAAACAAAGTACGTTAATCTCCTGGCTGGAAAACCGGTAACGATAAAGTTCTCATTAATGGAACACTGGATAGATGAGATAATCCTCACAGGAAACGAAAATGAAAATGACGTTGCCGTCCGGGTAGAAGCACTCAAAGATATATCCAGATTGGCAAAAGTATCTTCTCCCGGCACAAAGCACATAAACATCTGGGTAGGCACTGGAAACATTCTGGAAGCTCTGATTAGATTCAAGGTTGAGCCCTCCTGGATCTTATCAGAAGGTCTCTCAGAAGAAAATGTGAGGATGTTCAGATACGATGGCAACAAATGGACCACGCTGGAGACAAATAAGATATCTCAGGATGATAAATTCATATACTATGAAGCAAAGACTTCTGAGTTCGGACCGTTCTCCATAGGTGGAATAACACCGACGAAAACACCTGAAGCCGTAACGTTGACAAACAGTCCTGCAACCACACCAGCGGTTACCGCACCGGGAATAATGCAGCCAGTAAATCTGATCCTGATAGCCGTTGTGATGGTTCTGGTGGTTATCATTTCACTGATATATCTCAAGGTGAAAGCCAGGTAATTGCGCCTTTTCTCTTTTGATATATGATTTTCTGGCACGAAAGTATTATCGTAGTAAGTGCATATAGGAAAAAGGATGCCAGTTAAACAGAAAGAACCATTGATAATGCACCCCCGCCCCAGCTCCATTGTCGCAGCGCTGTACACATTAAGAGACCTTGACACCGATGTTGTTATACTGCACGGCCCGCCAGGCTGCAGTTTCAAGCATGCCCGCCTTCTTGAAGAGGATGGTATGAGAGTTGTCACAACATCGCTCGATGAATCCGGTTTCGTTTTCGGGGGACATGATGCTCTCGTTGAGGTGCTTGAGAAGGTCATAAAGCGTTTTAATCCCAGGCGCATAGGCATCGTCGGTACATGCGCAAGCATGATCATTGGTGAAGAGCTGCATGAGGCAGTGATGGAGGTCCAGCCTGATGTACCTGTCATCGAAGTTGAAGTGCATGCAGGCTACAGGGACAACACAAAAGGTGTGATCATAACTCTTGAATCAGCGCTTGCCTCAGGGATCATAAGCGAGGCTGAGTTCGAAAGGCAGAAACATCTCCTGAAAGAAGCTACCGAGGTTGAAAAGCGGCATGGAGCAGCGAGCAAGGAATACCTGGAACCGAGCAGAGGAGATTTGAAGTTCAAAGTTGCGAAGAGATTGATCGAGCTCATAGAGCAGGGGAAAAAGGGGCTAAACATACTCAATGCCAAGAAGGAAACCGCCTTCATGTTTGCGGATATCAACCTGGCGGTTGACCAGATCGCGAAAAAGCTGGGCGCAGGTTCAAATATCATTAACATGGCGAACCTGGATGAGAATTTGGGACTCCCAAAGAACAGAAGAAATGCGCGTGAAATCAAAGAGGACCTGAAGGGAGCAGGGATGGATATCCATCATATCACTGGAGGACTGGACGAATATCCTGTTGCAGGGAACTTCGCAAATGAGATAATCCGTGAAAAATATTCAGATTTTGATTTTGCAGTGATAACAGGCGTGCCTCATGCTCTCCCGATGGATCATATCAAGAACATGGAACTGTTCTCGATCACAAACGGTCCGCGCCAGGTAATACCTCTGAAGGAGATGGGGCATCAGCATGTTGCAGTGGAGATAGATCTGCATCCCAAGACGCTCGGGATAAACCACATAGTTGAGTCAGAATTCGGGGCAACGCTCAGGGAGCTGGCAAGAGATGCCTAAGCAGATCGCGATCTACGGGAAAGGAGGGATAGGCAAATCGAGCACAGCATCAAATGTTGCTGCTGCGTGTGCTGACGAAGGGCACAGGGTCACGATAATAGGCTGCGATCCCAAGAGCGATTCCTCGATCACATTGCTCCGCGGCAGACGCATTCCCACGATCATGGATCTGATGAGGCAGGGCGCTGATATAAATGAAGAGGATATTGTTTTTGAGGGGTACAAAGGAGTGAAGTGCGTGGAGATAGGAGGACCTGAACCTGGCATAGGCTGCGCTGGAAGGGGGATCATAGTGGCGATCAGCCTGCTCAAGAAAATCTCGACCGCGATCGAAGATACAGACCTGGTGATATACGATGTACCCGGAGATATCGTGTGCGGGGGATTCGTGGCGCCTGTCAAGAAGGGACTTGTGAATGAAGCCTATGTGCTGACATCTGGTGAGTACATGCCTTTATACGCAGCAAACAATATCTGTAAAGGGCTTGCACGCCTTGAGATGACGCTCAACGGGGTCATATGCAACTCCAGGGGCGCGCCGAACGAGGAAAAGATCGTAAGCGAGTTCGCAAAAGAGATAGGGAGCTCTTTGATTGCGTTTATTCCAAAGGATAATCTGGTTCAGATTTGTGAAAGAGAGGGTTTCTCTGTCATTGAAAAGGCGCCTGATTCTATAATTGCGGGAGTCTATCGCAGACTTGCACGCGGTATAATGGCGAATAATGATGGTAAAATCCCTGTGCCACTTGACGATAAGCGGTTAAGAGAACTTACGAGAATATAAAACCTCATGCTATCAATTCTTCATACGCATATGTATGCCCGATTAAACGGAGATCTTTTGTAAATCCTTTCTCAAGCTCTTTTCTGATTTTCTTCATCTTCTCGTGAGTTCCTTTTGTATAGTAGCGCTCACCGCATTTCGTACACACGCCAGCTTCCACTGTCAATACCGCTGCATTGCAGCCGCCTTTGACGAGTTTCTCTACTTTTTTCTTTATTACTTCGCCACCGCAGTGGGGACAGACTGGAATTATCCTTTCCATATTTTTCACCTCTTTGGTTTTCTTATTTTATAATCGAACCACTTTTCAGGGTCGGGTATATACGCAGTTACGAGTACGGCTATTTTATGCTCCTCTGAATATGCCCATACGCTATGTATATGCCTATCGTTCTTATCCCTGCCATAGATCAAGCAGCTTGGAAATGGCTTATCGCCAGCATAATCTTCTATCACTTCGCCATGAAACACTGAATAATACAGGTCATCATCTTCGATTGCATCATTTTCAAGCTCCTCGTCTGCATGTTCTGAGATGTTTATGTCTCCTTTCCATATTGCTTCATGTATTTTTATAATATCCATTTAAGTTTATCCTCAATGTTTTACCTGTAACCGAGCAAGTGCGGTTACTTCAATAGGGTAGATGATGCCGACAACCACCATCAGGATTGCGAAGAGTTTTAGTGCAGTCGTCATCTGTTCCATTACTTGTCTTTCTTAGAGCCTTTGCGAAAAGTCAATTGATGACATATAATATATAAGTCAATTGGTATGTTTTATGCATTCAGGCATCACAGTATTTTATACTGCCGATAACTACTTAAATACTCAATTCTGTACAAGAAGAGCAGAGAAAATAATATGGATTGGGAAATAATATGGATTGTCTAAAATTTTGGACATACTAGAAAATAATAAAAGTTACAAATTATGACAGATAAGCTTGAAATTCCCCGCATCCTCATTGCAGGTGACAGATCTTCTGCCGGAAAGACTACCATCTCTATCGGAATAATGTCAGTGCTCAGGGAAATGGGGTACGAGGTCCAGCCTTACAAGGTCGGGCTTGATTTCATAGATCCGAGCTACCATACAGAGGTAACAGGCAGGTATTCCAGAAATATAGATGGATATCTGATGTCAGAAAGAGCTGTTCTTGAGGTGTTTTCCCATGCATTGGATGGCGCTGATATCGCGATCATAGAGGGAGTGAGAGGGCTTTACGAGGGGCTTGAAGCTACAAGCGATACAGGAAGCACAGCCCAGATCGCAAAGATATTGAAATGCCCTGTCGTCCTGGTGATCAATGCCAGAAGTATCACGCGGAGCAGTGCTGCACTTGTTTCTGGATACAAATCATTCGATCCTGAGGTCAATATCGTGGGTGTGATATTGAATAACATCGGAAGCTCAAGACATGCCGAGAAAGCCATGACCGCAATAGAGACATACACAAACACACCTGTTATCGGAATTATCCCGCGCAACGATTCGATGAAGATCTCAATGAGGCACCTGGGTCTAGTCCCTGCACTTGAAGGAAGGCGAAGACGTTCTGATTTTGATGAGAACCTGGGCAAGATCAAGGATATCATAAAAGAAGGAATTGACATACAGAGACTGATTTCACTCGCAGGATCTGCAAATTCGATCCAAAAGCCTGTGGAGGAGATCTTCAAACCTTTTTCACCAAAAAAAGCCGTGAGGATCGGAGTTGCGCTGGACGAGGCTTTCAATTTCTATTACCGCGATAATCTTGAACTGCTTGAGCTTGCTGGAGCTGAACTTGTTTATTTTAGCCCTGTGAATGACAGTTCAATGCCTGATATGGACGGATTATATATCGGCGGGGGATACCCTGAGCTGTTTGCACAGGAACTTGAGGATAATGAGAGCATGAAGGAATCCATAAGAAAAGCTTCAGAAGATGGCATGCCGATATATGCTGAGTGCGGCGGGCTCATGTATCTCACACAGGAGATCACAACGCAGATTTTGGGAACCGGGAATTATCATATGGCAGAGATGGAGGGCGGAACTTTCAGGATGGTTGGGGCTGTGCCTGGAAAGACGCTGATGGGGCACAAGCGCGTGGTGAGCTACAACACAGGCAGTTTTGTGAAAGATAATGTGATAGGGAACAGGGGAGCAAGGTTCACAGCCCATGAATTCCATCATTCTGAGATCGTGGACATTCCCCCGGACACGACATTTGCCATACGTCTTGAGAGGGGCACAGGGATAAAAGGAGAGCTTGACGGCATACTCGTCAGGAATACCATGGCAGCGTATGCGCATCTTCATGCTGCCTCGTATACAGGATTTGCGAGATCGTTTGTTAGTTTTTGCTGCAAATAAAGTTCTGCTGGAAACTTTTTTATAGAACATGGTATTACATGATCATGCTTATCTTGTGGTGGAAGTTTCGGATTTATGAGTGCTGTCCGGGTTGGAAATCTCATGATGAAATTTTCAGCATTAGATAAGTCTGCACCTTCCTCAGCATCTGAGTGCACTTTAAATCCTGGTGCGCTGTCGGAATGCCTTGTAAGCCCATCTGCAGTACATTTCCCACAGAACAAGCAGAATGAGGCACCCATGGCAGTCAATCCGCGAGACCCGGATAATGCAATAACTGGCGCAAATGATCTGATACTTGAGCCTGACTGCACACCTGCGACAGACGGGTCTTCAAGCTGCCCTTTCGATCCAGAAACCAGCGTAACAGGGATCTACTGGACAAAAGATGGAGGAAATACCTGGAAGCAGACCGTGCTGGACTGGTTCTCTGAATTCGGCTTAGTCTCTGATGGAGACCCGGTAGTGGCATTCGGGCCAAAACCAGTCAACGGTCAATTCAGTTGGAAAAACGGCGTTCGTGCCTACTTTGGCACACTACGAGAGATAATCCGGTGAATTTCAACGATAAAATCGCGATCTGGGTAGATGCCAACGATAAAAGCCCCTACTTTGGCAATGTCTATGTAAGCTGGACCCTGTTCATCGGAAGTGGAAATTTTGGCGAATCGAATACATTCAACCCAGAACCAATCATGTTCAGCAGATCAATAGATGGCGGTAGAACCTTTGAGAAGTCGAAGCAGCTTTCCCAGGCGTTTAACAACGGAGCTGTGGGCGGTCGCCAGGGATCTGTGATACGTACGGGAAATGACGGGACTGTATATGTTTTCTGGGATGGAACAATTTCCAAACGAAGTGCGGTCCTGGGTGCAAGATCTGATGATGGAGGAAAGCGCTTTGGCAGACCTTTCCCTGTAACCTACAAATCTGATGTGCCATCACCATTCCCGGGAGCAAGCTTCCGTGTGAACAGCTTCCCCATGGCTGATGTGAGACAATCTGATGGCAAGATCTTTGTTGTCTGGGCTGATTACAGCTCAGGTCACAGTGTCGTTAAGATGACCACATCTTCGAATAAGGGAGCCAGCTGGACTTCGGCGCAGACCATCGCTAATATCCCGGGAAGAAGCGCGTTCTATCCATCGATAGCACTGAAGCCTGATGGTAAACAGATCTTTGTCGGCTTTAACGCGATTGACGATAATCCGTCGGGAACAGCGCCTGGTGCAAAAGTGGTCTCATATGATGCCTATTACGTGATCTCAGGCGATTCAGGGACAAGCTTTGATAAACCAATTAAGATCAGCGCAGCGTCCTCTGACCCTGATGCTGCGACCGCAAATAGCCTTACAGAACAGTTCATAGGCGATTATAACGGAGCATCAGCAAGCAATAATGCTGCCTGGTTCTCATGGACTGACTCGCGCAATGGGGCAACCTGCAGTGCTGTTGACGAATACCGGAGTGGATCACCAAAACCCAATATCTATGACTCCTGCCCTTCGAATTTCGGGGATACAGATATTTTCGTTGCAATAGTGCCCTGGAAATAGGTTCAGTTTGTTATCCCCTGGGTTGAATCTCAGGGGAACCTTTTTTTATTTCCTGAATATCTTGCTGTCTGGCTAATTTGAGGATCTGCCAGAAGATAAAGATTATATAATAAAAAAATCAAGTGATATTGAATGATAGGAACCCAAGAATTGATCTTGATTCTGATCGTGGCGCTGTTCATATTCGGGCCATCAAAGCTACCTGAGTTAGCGCAGTCCCTGGGTAAAGCGGTAGGCGAATTCAAGAAAGCACAGACGGAAACTGAATATGATCTGAAAAGGTTAAATAAACCATTGGATGATAAAGACATAAAGATCCATAATCTGGCGATCGAAATGGGTATTGATGTGAAGAACAAAACAACTGAGCAGCTTGTTGAAGAAATACGGGCAAAGATGAAATCAAGTCAGGGTTTGAAGTTAAAACCAGAAGGTATTTAGAATGGCAATCGGACCAACGGAAATCATTTTAATAGTAGTGGTAATAATTTTTTTATTTGGAGCAAGCAAGATTCCAGAACTTGCACGCTCACTCGGGCGGGCGACCGGAGAATTCAAAAAAGCAAAGGACGAAACAGAAAGGGAACTCAGGGATGTGGAGAAATCGCTCAAAGAAGGTCGTCCGGTTGAAGAGAAATCTTCAAAGATAAAAGAGATGGCACGGGACCTTGGAATAAAAGTTGAAGGTAAGAGTGATGAGCAGCTGCTGGATGAAATAAAGAAGAAAATGCCATCTGTTGTGAAATACGATACCTGAAAGATCTATTTCTTTTTTCCTTTTTCTTTTATCAGGAATTTAAGCAGATCCTTGCTCAATCGCGTTTCTCTTGCAAGTCTGTCAAGGATAGATGATTCTTCCATACCCTGTGATTTTAGCTCCTGCATCCTTTCAAAGACCTCAGGTTTGATCTCTGAATATTCATTTATATCTTTTCTGTGCCCCCATACATCGCCTTCAAGAAGGGCAACACCCTGCATTTCCAGAAACATCTTGGTGGAATGGGATATAGTCTTGATGTACGAACTCGGAATATGTATCGCTTTTACATTGGGACATGACTGCACCAGAGCGAAGATATCTTTGTTAGACGGTCTGAAAGCAAGATGAATGATCTTTTCTCCTGTACCAAGCGAATTGATTTCCTCTTTTGAACTAACTACCCTTATTCTCATAATATTTTACCTCCTACTGCTATATTATACGGTTTTCATACTATATTACTTTTTCACTTAGTATAAAAATTTGTATAATTTGAAAAAATCTAAACTATTTCACAATATAAATAATTTGCTAAATTTGCAGAATTTGGAATAAGTTAGCTTCTTTGATTTCTGTGCTTTGCAGCCAGATTCGCGATCCTTGCTGCAAAGGCGCCTGCCACAAAACCAGCATCAATATTAACAACTGTCAGGACAGAACATGATTGAAGCATCGAAAGAAGTGCAGCCTCACCTTTCCCTCCTGCCCCGTATCCTGTAGACACCGGGACGCCTATGACAGGTGCATCCACAAGCCCGGCAACAACGGCAGGCAGTGTGCCTTCCCGTCCGGCAGCCACGACCACGGCATCAACACCTGCCTCGATCAGCTTTGTTAATTCTGGAAACAGCCTGTGAATACCTGCCACCCCTACATCGTATATCGTAGTGACACCACATCCCATTTCCTCTGCTGTTGCTCTTGCCTCCTCTGCAACAGGGATGTCAGCAGTTCCGGCTGAAATGATACCCACTTTGCCACCTGTTCTGGCCACCGGCTCGCCTATAGCGACCACACCTGATGCCCTGGAACATCTGATATCAGCCCCCATCTCTTCAGCAAGCGAACTCAATGCCCTGTAATTTTCCCCGCTTGCCCGCGTTACCATAACCCTTCCTTCATTTTTCAAATGGACACGTGCTATGGATACAACTTCATCGCATGTCTTGCAATCTGCTATGATTGCTTCAGGTATGCCTGTTCTCTTTGTCCTGTGGATATCGATCTTCGCGATATTTGATAATATTTCAAAATTAGTTATTCTCAGGCAGCGTTCCGCTTCTGCAAGACCTATCTCATTATTTTTTAATTTTTTCAGAATATCGGATAAATCCATGTTCTGAAATAAGCCTGCATATAGATTATTCTTATCCCAAAAAAAGAGTCCGGCAGTGTTAAGGCCGGACTTACGCCTTTACCTTCTCAACTTCGTAGTTACAGTTTATACCGTATTCGCATGCACGCACTTCTTCCCATGTCTGGTTAATGATGCGCGTGACGCAGTTCATCTCAGAGTGTTTGCACTTCATATTTTTACACTATCTGGTCGATAATTGAACCACTGAGCCCTCTTACAACAGGAACCCTTACTTTCTGCTCGAAAGCTGAAGACCTGGATGATGAAGCTGTCCTCTGTTCACTCGGACCCATGATCTGTGCGGACTTGATACCTGTCATGATTGCCATGCACCGCACTTTGCCCTCATAATCCTTCTTTACCCTTGCGCCCCAGATCACATTCGCATGTGAGTCGAGTTCATATGTCAGAGACGACGCTATGGATTCCGCTTCGTGCAGGGACATGTCCTGTCCGCCTGTTATGTGCAGCAGGCAGCCTGTTGCGCCAGTTGTATCCACATCAAGCAGCGGATGATTCAATGCTGCTCTTACGACATCTTTTGCCTTGTCCTGTCCTTTTGCTTCTCCGACAAGCATCACGGCAAGCCCTCCGCCCTTCATTATCGCCCTGACATCAGCATAGTCGAGATTGATCAATGATGGCTGGGTAATGGTCTCTGATATGCCTTTGACCGTTTCTGATATCAACTGGTCCATTACAGAGAATGCCTGATCTATTGGAAGATTGGGCACATAGTCCAGAAGCCTGTTGTTATCGAGTACGATCACCGTGTCAGCTGCATTTCTCAGCTCGTCAAGACCCTCTTCTGCCTTGACCATTCTGGCTCGCTCCACCCTGAACGGGCTTGTGACCATCCCGATCACTATAGCGCCCTGATCTTTGGCTATCTGAGCGACAACAGGCGCGACGCCTGTTCCTGTTCCTCCGCCCATGCCAGCAGTCACGAACACCAGGTTGGCGTTCTTGAGCACTTCTTCAAGTGTTCCTCTTGCAAGTTCTGCGGCTCTTCTTCCGATTTCAGGGAACCCGCCTGCGCCAAGCCCTCTGGTTATTGATTTGCCTATCAGGATCTTCTTGTCTGCCTGCGTGATATCAAGGTGGATCTTATCTGTGTTTATCGCAATGGTATCTGCACCGGCAACGCCGATATTATAAAGACGGTTTACAGTGTTGTTACCGCCGCCTCCGCACCCGACCACAACGATCCTTGGCGTACCGAAATCTTCAACTTCGTCTGAAGCTCCGCTCGCGGCTCTCTTCAATTCCTGTTCTTTTTCTGCCATTTTTAATGCATCTTGTACGAATGATTCCATATTCATCCCCTCATTATTATTGCTCTTCTTTCAAGCGCAGGAAACTTTCGGCATCTTTAGCCTGTTCTTGCGCTTCTTTATATAATTTCATCCTGCCAACCAATTTTTCACTTCTCTGATCAATCAAATCCCTTATAGCCGTCCTGATTGCTTCGCTTGCGGACGGAAATTCACCATATTCCACTAGCATGTCGATCATTTTTAATTGTTGTTCCGGGAGTCTTAGTGTGACCCTTTGCATATTGGTTCTCCCTTTGGAAGGAGGCATATGGCATACATCTGTACGACACATGTATGCCAGATGTCTGACATACTGTCTGACACTAAAGTATTTAAAAGTATCGCCATAACCCATTATGATCATAATTATGTATATCAACGTTTCACTTACATGATAACCGACAAAACTTTAAGCTCAATTGCAGTGTAGGGGGAATGTGATACCATGCAGATACTGTCCATTCATTCTGATTATATCGAATACGAGACAAAGAGAAGTACTCCTGTTGCTGAAAAAATAGAAGAAGACCTGAAAAGAGGTCGAATGGAAGAGGCTCTGACCGTTTTTGTTGCGGTTGAGAAAAACGATGAAGGGAACATAGAACATATTGCAGAGAAGACGGCGCAGGAGATCAAGAAAGTCACAGAGCAGGTCAAAACAAACAGGATCATGATATACCCTTATGCTCATCTGAGCTCAAGCCTCGCATCCCCGAATGCTGCGATCGAGGGGCTGAAAAAACTTGAAGAACTCCTGAAAGAAGCAGGGTTTGAAGTGAAGCGGGCACCCTTTGGCTGGTACAAATCCTTTACCATAAAGTGCAAAGGGCATCCTTTATCTGAGCTTTCAAGGACGATCAGATTGGGCGAGGAAAAATGCGTGACCATAATGAAAGAGGATGTTGTTTCAGAGGCGTTGAAGTCAGAGGAAAAAGCAACGTCGTACTGGCATATCCTGACACCTGACGGCGAACTTTTCAATCCAGACGAATTCGATTTCACTGGGCATGATAAACTCAGGAAATTCGTTAATTACGAGATACACAAGAGCAGGGCAGTGGATAAGATACCTCCTCATGTAGAACTGATGAAGCGGCTTGAGCTTGCCGATTATGAGCCTGGATCAGACACGGGAAATATGCGTTTTTACCCGAAAGGGAGGCTTGTGAAGAGCTTGATTGAGAACTATGTGCTTGAAGAAGCGGCAAAGAAAGGAGCAATGGAAGTCGAGACACCCCTGATGTACGATATGAACCATCCCACACTGAAAAAATACCTGGACCGCTTCCCTGCGCGCCAGTATTCAATAGAGGCTGATAAAAAGCAGCTCTTCCTGAGGTTTGCAGCGTGCTTCGGGCAGTTCCTTATGAATCACGATATGACAATTTCGTACAGGAGCCTGCCGCTGCGCATGGTCGAACTTACCAGGTACAGCTTCAGAAAAGAGCAGAGCGGTGAGCTTGTGGGTCTGCGCCGGCTTCGCGCATTCACCATGCCTGACATGCACACGCTTTGCAGGGACATGGAGGATGCTGTCAGACAGTTCAATGATCAGTATAACATGTGCATAGATGTGCTGGACAACATCGGTCTTGACCTGAATGATTATGAAGTTGCCATACGCTTCACACGGGATTTTTATGAAGAGAATAAAGATTTCATAGTTGGACTTGTAAAGATAGTCAATAAACCAGTTCTGATCGAGCTCTGGGATCAGAGATTCTTCTATTTTGTGCTGAAGTTCGAGTTCAACTATGTTGATGCGATGGACAAGGCAAGTGCATTATCCACTGTCCAGATAGATGTTGAGAATGCAGAGCGATACGGGATAAAGTACATTGATTCAAACGGAGCAGAAAAAAGACCGTTCATCCTCCACTGCTCTCCGAGCGGTGCGATCGAGAGATGCATATATGCCCTTCTTGAAAAGGCGTATATGAATTCTGAAGCAGGTATGGTTCCGATGTTCCCGGTCTGGCTTTCGCCCACACAGGTGCGGATAATTCCAGTTACTGAGAAGCATACCGGATATGCGGAAAAGGTGGGAGGAGAACTGGGCTGCAGGGTGGATATAGATGATCGCGAGGAGACCGTTGGAAAGAAGATCCGCGACGCTGGAAAGGAATGGATCCCTTATGTCGCGGTCGTGGGAGATGAAGAGATAAAGTATGGCAATATCACCGTCACGGTGAGGAGCGAATCCATTCCAGATAAGCCTTACAATAAAAAGATGACAGTGGCAGAGCTCAATCAGAGGGTATCGGATGAGATCAAAGGATATCCATTCAAGAGGAACCCGCTTTCTGTAAAATTATCAGCAAGACCTAAATTCGTATGAGCAGGGAGAAAGCTTTTATTGCATTACTGCATTAAGGAGAAAAAACAACTATTGATATGATTCAGGATTAAAGAGGATTAATATATGAGATTCCAGGGCAGATCAACAAGGAAATACACAGGCGGCAGATTAATTCGGACAAGAGGTAAGAGAAGGTTTGAACTTGGAGGCGAGGAGGCGAACACGCATCTTGGAAAGACCATAAGAAGAACTGTGCGGGTAATGGGTGGAGTTGAGAAAGTCCGCCTTCTAAGAGACAGCTACGCTGTCGTGACAGATCCGAAAACAAAGGCATCGAGGAAAGTCAAGATAGAGACCGTGAGTGGCAATCCTGCAAATATACATTATATCAGGCGAAACATCGTGACAAAGGGCTCAATCATTAAAACAGAGATAGGTTCTGCCCGGGTCACAAGCAGACCTGGACAGGAAGGCAGCATCAATGCTGTACTGATCCCTGCAGCTTAACCTATTCTCCTCAACACGATCCCTTCAGCTACTTTGGGGAGGAAAAGCGTGGATTTCTGGGGGAAGTTCCTGCGTTCCTCGGACGCTTTTTTCACCACATCCTTGATAGATACGGGATTCATAAGAAAAGCGACATCGAATTCCTTATTTCTGACCCTTGCAACTGCTTCAGCAGGGATGGCGTTGAAGGATATGTCTTCCTCCGGTCTACCCCTGATTATAGGGGAGATCAGCCATTCATGCAGAACGATGAGGTCAAGACCCACTCGCTCGCCCTGTTTATCCGAGAGTTCCTTCACGAGTTTTTCATCTGCTTTGAGTATGCTGAACTTTTTACCATCATACATCCCGAGTCTGACATCAAACTCGTTGCTGCGCAGATGCAGCTTTGAATAGAACTCCTCGCTGTTTTCAGGGCTTTCCCAGGCTGTCTCGAATTTCTCATTTACGATTTTTTCAAGGTTCTGTGCGCTAAAGTTCCTGACCGCCCTGTGCCAGGGTAAAAGAATTAGTGCCCTGTCTCCCCCCTCCATAAGCATCATCATGGTATATTCGATACCATCCTTTTCACGCATGAGATCCGATGCCGTATATCTGTGATGCCCGTCCAGGATGAGGAGTTTCTGATTCGCCATCATCTCCCTGATCCTCTCTATAAGAATCCAATCCGTTATTTCCCAGAGCAGGTGCCTGGCGCCATTGAGCGTGACATCAACAAGCGGCGGCTTCTCAGGATCAGGGATATAATTCGGGCGCTTAAATCCAAGGTATTCTTCAAATAGATTGTTCAATTCATGACCAGGCATGCTGTATTCAGCTGCGATTGGTGAGAAGTTCATCATACATCCCTTCATCAACCTGTAACGCTCTTTTGTGTTTCCCTCAAAGATGTTCTCATGTCCAATAATGTTCCCTTTTCCAAGTTCTTCAACACGGACAAGGCTGACCAGACCGAAAGCGAAATACCGATCTTTTCTGCTTTTTTCTGGAAGCTGGGTCAGGATCTCAGACCTGAGTGTGTACATGATCCCGTAGATATAAAATGCGGGTTCTTTTCTCTCCACCAGGACTTCAGAATCCAGGAACCGATCAAGATTCTTTCTGGCATGCTCGATGAATTCATCCCTGTCCATATCTTTTCTCCTGGCGGTCACATGAATGATATTGTTTTTTTCCAAGGAATATCTATCATAACCTGCCGTATCTATGGTGTCATAGACAGGACAGACAAGTTTTTCTACAGACATCTCTGGATTAATTATCAAGGCTTTAAAGGGTTGAATGTCTACCATCTTTGAGCATCCTGAATTGTTTCCTGTGGTTAAATTTTGACTCTCTAAGGTTGATATTGGACATGAATGTTTCGAATAGAAGAACGATTCAATGCCTGATCGTAGCCACCATCTTTCCTTTTTTGAATATCCTGACAATACCGCCGCTCTGTGAAACCACGACCCCGATCGAGTCTGTCACCTGAGTGATAGCAGCGACCGAAGAATGCCTGGTTCCCAATCCCTTCTGCAGCTTTACTCCTCCTGTGTCGATTGTGATATATCGACCGCCAGACTCGATAGCCCCATCCCCTGAGACCACAAAAACACCGTCCAGCTGGGCGAACTCCTTTATACTTGCCTGCGTCTCTGGATCCATGACCATTCTTTTTTCCCTGCTGTGTCCCTCAAATGGATTCAATACAAGCTGTCTTGAACAATCCATCACCCTTCGCGCATCGCCGACGACAAAACCCGTTCCGATGGCATGCCCCTCTCTGCCTTCCCTGCCTATTTCAAGAGCGATCCTGACCACAGCGTCAAATACAGATTCCTTTATTTCTGTCCCTTTCAGAACTTCCGCTACCTCAGACTGAGCAGTTTCTTTCCTGACGAGCTGCAGAGATGCCCTGGATGCAGGATTGCTGCTCATTTCATCTTCGAGCATACTGGCACGGTTTCTGTAGTAACTTGCAAGTGTTCTCAATACACTGGTCTCATTGAAATCCTGAGATATCTCGGATGCTTCCCTGAATTTTGCAATAGCTTTGAGGTAGAGTTCCCTTGCCAGTTTGTAATTCCCTGCGTTCTGAGCCTTTTCTGCCTTTCTTGCAATATTTCGCCCTTCGTCTGATAGAACATTTCTCCACAAATATGATCCCTTCAGTACCTGAGTTGTGTCTTTCCAGATACGTTCTCTTTCAATATAAGTCTGAAGGTCGGACTATCCCGCGCCTGCGCTGCCCTGCGAAAGTGGACTTCTCAATAATACTCTATCCTGCAAGATATGATTCAGTGATCGCTGTCGGTGCCACCGATCAATCCAACAATAGGGCATATTTCAGCAACTTCGGAAGCGCACTTGATATAGTCGCGCCAGGGGTCAGCATACTCTCAACTTTACCTGGTGATAGGTATGGAACAATGAGCGGCACCTCAATGGCCACGCCGCATGTGAGCGGAACCGCAGCGCTCATCCTGGAAAACAATCCCTCGCTGAGTGTGGAACAGGTGAGAGCCAGATTATATTCAACCGCTGATGACCTGGGTACCCGGGGTTTGGAGAGATATTACGGCTGGGGTCTGGTGGACGCTGAAGAAAGCGTCACCACAACCTGAGCTGTTTTTCTTTTCATATATTTCGTGCCTTCGAGTATTCTTCTCATCTCCCTCCAGCCCCGCCGCCTCCGAACCCGCCTCCACCTCCAAATCCTCCGCCCCCGTGCCCTCCGCCTTTAGAAGCCGAGTAAGCTGATGTCACTGAACTGTTCACAGAGTGGAATGAGTAAAAGATAAAAGGTGCAACATGAACTTCTGGTATTTCCACTTTCAGCGATTTCATTGCCTTTATCACGTTTTCTCCGGCTCCAAGTGCAGTCCCAAAGACAAGCCATTCCTTCCATATCACGAGATCCTGCGGCATATATTTCTTTATCATTGCCATATCTGACAGGAAGTTCCGAAACGCATCCCATTCAAGTTTTTCTTTATAATATTCACCCTTCCACCTTCCAAAAAGAGTTGAGGATGGAAAAAGCGCTATGCCAACTGATTGTGCAGCAAGGGTGGCTGAATAGACTGTAATTTCTTTAAATATCGGATACATGCCTGAGCTTGCAAAAAAAGATATAACAGCCAGAGCAGCTGCTATCAGAAATAAAATACCAAACCTTGTCCCTCCTCTTAAAGCGAATTCTTCAGATACCTCAGGGTAAGGTGATTTCATAAGCTTGTTGACCCTTTTTGACAGCTCTTCGATCTCTGTTTGTCTGGAACTCATTGATTTTACTTTTTCCTTAAATGCAGCAGTATCAAAATCGCCCTCTTTTGACCAGTCCTGCAGGAATGAAAGGACATCTTTCTCATAGAGATCTTCTGTATCGTCAGGTTTTTTGAGAAGTTTGATCCTGACTTCCTCCTTTTTCTTATCGTTTGAATAAGGCTCAATTTTTATGAAACCCCGCATATTCAGGTCAAGCAGCGTGGCATAGAAACCATTCTCATCAAAATCAAAGGCATCGCTACTGAATACCCTGTTTACAACCCATGGTTTTCTCCTGTTTGGAACATAGCTCAGGTGCTCTGGTACGATGGAAGCTTTTTCAGTCCCGTACTTCCTGTATAAATAAAAAAGGATCAATGGAAACCCCAGAATAGCTCCTATCAGGATATATTTCAGGCCTGAAAGAAGCAGGTAGTAAATCGAGTAAGGTGAGTTGGAAGATACTGTTTTGTCCTCTACCATGTCCTGCCCTGTCACAAACCTTGCAGAATCAGGTTTCATGAGCATTTCAACTTCGATAAGCCCGTTCTCAGGGCTTTTACCCTCAACTTTCCACATGCCCCCTCCCTTTGATGTGCGAAAATCAGGAGGATGCGGGAAAACGTTTACGATCCTGCTCTCAGGAAGGGTGATCTCAACATTCCTGAATGGAATATGCCGGTCTGCGAGCATGAGATTTAACTGGCACAGCGAATCATCGCAATTCACAGGTGGATATACCCAGAAACTGTAGGTTATCTTATATTCCCCCTCTTTATACATCCCTGGAACAAAGCAGCCTGCCTCGTTTTCGTAAGCCCGCGATTCGACGGTATTCCTGATAGACCCATCGTTTGTCCAGACCTTTCCGGCATTGTCTTTGACATAAGGGACTGCACCATCAGGGCAGACGATGCTCCTGGCTTTCACATGAGGTGCATCCAGACCATCTTCATCAGGGTTGACAAGCGGGGCTTTCCATATCCTGAACAGCATGGAATATTCATTCGAACTTCCGACCTTGTAGACATACGTTTCTGTCAAAAGACTTTCGGAGGAGAAAGAAGCCTCATACCTTTCAACGATAAGATCGCCTGAATACAGTATGTAATCGGCTGCAAGATATCCCAGAACGCCGATGATGATGACCGCAACAAACGGTGCTATGAGCTGCCTGGTCTCGCTCATATCTGCCACTTGAGGTCAGGTCTTTTTGCGATTTCTTCTTCGAATTCCAGATACTCCATCTTCACGAACCTGAACATGGATGCTACCATATTGGATGGCACGACATCCGTCATCGTATTGAATTCCTGGACTATGTTGTTGTAGGTGTACCTCTGCCTTGCGATCTCATCCTCTACGCCCTTCACAGCATCCATGAGCTGCGTAACTGTTTCAGAGGTCTTCAGGTTAGGGTAATTCTCCACAGAGACAAGGATATTGCCCAGGATCTTTCTTGATTCTGCTTCTATGCTTGCGATTGCGCCGGTATCGGCTTTCAGCACGCTTGTTCTCATTTCAGTGATCTTTTCAAAAGTCCCTTTCTCGAACTTCGCATAGCTCTGTACTGATTCAAGGAGCTGGGAGATCATGTCGAGCCGCTTTTTCAATGCCACCTTTATCTGACCGAGCGTGGCAAAGGATCCATTCTTCAGGCTCTGGAACCTGTTATAAATGGATATGATGTAGAATATCAGCGCTAGTATGATGATCGCTGCAACGACCACAAGTATTATGAATATAATCCCCATGAGGTGTTAATACTTGATCTTTGAATATAAATTTTACTGATCGGAAATATAGTACTCATTATATTTTTATACAAAATCCGCATATTCATGCGTATGCTGGAATCATTTGAAAGCCTGCTTTCTAACTTTGGTTACACGGGTCTATTCATCGCGAGTTTCCTGGCTTCAACTGTGATCCCATTTGGAAGCGAAGGGCTCGTTGTGCTCCTTATTTCACAGAGATTCAATCTCCTTGCTGTCGTGCTTGTCGCATCTGTGGGGAACTTTTTCGGCGCCTGCACCAGCTATTATATAGGTCTTAAAGGCAGGGATTTTGTGGAGAGATATCTCAGAATTAATGCGAAAGATATTGAAAAAGCAGAAAGATACTTCTCAAGATACGGTTCCTTTGTGCTCTTATTCACATGGGTGCCATTGATAGGAGATGTGATCACTGTTACAGGCGGACTTCTGAGATTGAGGTTCATTGTATTTGCCGTGCTCGTATTCACCGGTAAGTTCCTG